>CAYLJH010000022.1:0-1426 GCA_964383685.1 uncultured Candidatus Bathyarchaeia archaeon
AAAACCCAAAAAACCCGCCTAAAACTCAAACACACAATAACGACTAAGGTCTACTATATGCGATTCTTTGAGACATTTTACGTCAAATTACGCTGGGAAGGGTTTAAAAGACCCCTCTTGGTGTCTATAGTCAAATTATATTCAAGGATAAGGATCATTCATGCCACGATTTAAGCAAACAGACGAAATCCTCAAGCTGATGCATACAAAGGAGAAGGTTCGTAACATCGGTATCATTGCCCACATTGACCACGGCAAGACTACCATGAGCGACAGCCTCCTGGCTATGGCCGGCTTGATGGCCCCCGGTAGGGCTGGAGAGGCACGCGCTCTTGACTTCCTAGAGGAAGAGCAGAGGCGAGGCATCACCATCAAGACCGCGAACATCAGCCTACTCTATGAGGAGGAAGGCGAGCAATACGTTATCAACCTCATCGACACTCCCGGTCACGTAGACTTCTCGGGAAAGGTCACAAGGGCCATGAGGGCACTTGACGGCTGCGTACTACTAGTAGACGCCGTCGAGGAGTTCCAGATCATGACCGAGGTCAGGCTCAGGGTAGCCCTTGACGAGTTCGTAAAGCCCGTCTGCTATATCAACAAGTTCGACAGGCTCATCAATGAACTCAGGATGGACGCAGATGCCATCCAGACAAAGCTACTGAGGATCATCAACAAGTTCAACGAGATAGTCCAGACCTATGGTCCGGACGAGATCAAAAACGAGTGGACAATCAACGCAGGCGACGGTCAGGTAGCCTTCGGCTCTGCGCTAGACCGGTGGGGATTCACCCTGCCCATGCTGGCCAAGAAAGGACTGAGCCTACCAAAGATCCTAGAGATGTACGCCAACGACGAGCTGGAGAAACTTCAGGAGCTGCTTCCACTCAGCGAGGCCATACTGGGCCTGGCTGTTCACAAGCTACCGAACCCTGACCAGCACCAGCCCAGGAGGATCCCCCACATCTGGAAGGGAGACCCCGAGTCGATCATGGGACAGAACATGCTGTCCGTCAACCCTGATGGTCCTTTGGTTATCTGTATCAGCAACGTTATCATTGACCCCCAGGCGGGAGTCATCAGCACCGGCAGGGTGTTCAGCGGCACCATCCGCAAGGGTGACACGCTGCATCTAGTTGGCGCGGAGAAGACCGCAAAGGCGCAGCAGGTCAGCATCTACATGGGCGCTTACCGTGAGATCGTTGACGAGATCCCCGCAGGGAACATCGTGGCCCTCATGGGCCTCTCCGATGCGCGTGCGGGCGAGACCATCGTCGGCCCAGAGCTACTTGGCATCGCGACGCCGTTCGAGTCAATCAAGTACGTATCCGACCCCGTCCTAACGGTGGCCGTGGAGCCCAAGAGGCCCACTGACCTTCCAAAGCTCATTGATGCCATGCAGAAGATGAGCATACAAGACCCCAAC
>CAYLJH010000022.1:1436-5409 GCA_964383685.1 uncultured Candidatus Bathyarchaeia archaeon
GAGACAGGCGAGTACCTGCTAAGCGGGATGGGCGAGCTCCACTTGGAGATCGCGGTCAAGGACCTGAAATCCATGCACCACCTGGACATCGTCCAGACCGATCCAATGGTAGTGTACCGTGAGGCAATCAGGATGGAGGCAGGGCCGTTCATGGGCAAGAGTCCCAACAAGCACAACAGGGTGTTCTTCAAGTTCACACCTCTCGACCCAAGGATCATCGAGCTGATCCGCAAGGGTGATCTCAGCGAGATCGTCAGCTCATCAAAGCGTGAGGAGATACTTAAGGAGGAGATGGGCTGGACGACCCGCCAGGCAAGGCGTGTCTTCGACATCAACGAGAACGCCAACCTGCTCATCGACTCAACGGTGGGCATCCAGGGGCTCAGGGAGGTCAAGCAGCACATCAGCGGCGGCTTCCAGTGGGCACTCAACGAGGGACCAATCGCAGGTGAGCGTGTCAGGGGCATACTCATCGACATGGTCGATATCAAGCTACACGAGGACCCGGTCCACCGTGGGCCAGCGCAGATGCTGCCAGCCGTCAGGCAGGCTCTCTACGCGGGAATCCTCAGCGCAAACCCAACACTGCTGGAGCCAATCAGCCTTATCCAGGTCCGCGTACCAACGCTGGAGATGGGTAACGTAACTGGCCTCCTCAGCAAGAAGAGGGGTCAAATAAGGAGCGTGGAGCAGGAAGGGCCTATAGTCAACGTCCAGGGATTCATCCCGGTCGCTGAGTCACTGGGTCTAAGCCAGGAACTGCGTGCGGCAACAAGCGGCACCGCGTTCTGGCAGATGACTTTCGACCACTACTCGCCAGTACCTGACAACATGCTACTTGAAATCATCAGGAAGACAAGGACTCGCAAGGGCATGAGCCCGGACCCGCCGAGGGCCAGCGATTTCGTCGTCAGGGAGTAATCCCTTTTTATCCCCTTTTGCATATTTCTTTACCCTAGTGATTAGTGAGCTTCATTGATCAAAAACAAGGACAGTTTAATGGCGAACTCAAGCGACGAGGTACTAAGGAGGCTTAGACATGACGCCTGCCTAATACTGGACGGCGCGTTGAAGGCAGTTGACCCAAAGGAGGCGGTGCTGAACGCCCTAACCCTCGATGGAAACATTCTCTCATATAAGGGGGGTTCAGTTGACCTCTCAAGGACAAAGAAGGTCATAGTAGTTGGAGGCGGAAAGGCAGGGGGGCTGATGGCCAGGGCCGTTGAGGCGCTCCTTGGTAAACGGATCACCACAGGACATGTCAACGTCCTGAAGGGAACCGAGGACTCTGTCAAGACGGGTCGTGTAACATTGAGGGGGGCATCCCACCCCATCCCCGACCACGAGGGGGTGAAAGGTGTGGACACGATGTTTGACCTCACAAACGGGCTGACCAAGCGTGATCTGGTCATCACGTTGATGTCGGGGGGAGGCTCCGCGCTGATGCCCTACCCTGCGTCGGGTATAAACCTGGAGGATATGCGAGAGCTAACCAGCCTTCTCCTCAAGGCGGGGGTCACCATCAACGAGCTGAACTCCGTTAGGAAACATATAAGCGGGTTCAAAGGGGGCCAGTTCGCTAGGCACGTCTACCCTGCGAGGATGATCAATCTGTTGCTGTCCGATGTGATCGGGGACCCCATTGACACCATCGCATCCGGCCCTACATCCCCCGATGAGTCCAGCTTCACGGACGCCAGGGGTGTTGTGGTCAAGTACGGGCTCCTCGACGATATCCCGGAGAACGTGCTGACGAGGCTCAACGCTGGCATTAACGGAATGTGCCCCGAGACACCAAAGCTTGGTGACCCAATATTCGAGAACGTGAGCAACCTGGTGATCGCCAACAACTACATGGCGGCCAGGGCCGCATCAGAGGTCGCCGAGGGGCTCGGATATAACTCACTGATATTGTCAACCCACATAGAGGGCGAGGCTAGGCAGGTCGGGGTTATGTTCGCCGGCATAGCGAGAGAGGAACAATCAAGGGGACTGCCTGTACCAAGGCCAGCAGCGATTATCATCGGTGGAGAGACAACCGTGAACGTGAAGGGCGAGGGCAAGGGTGGCAGGAACCAGGAGGTCGCCCTGGGCGCGATCCGTAAAATGAGCGGCCTGAAAGGGCTTATCGCCACCCTGGGTACCGACGGGATTGATGGGCCCACCGATGCGGCAGGTGCCATTGTGGACGGCGAGAGCCTCTCCAGGGCGCTGGAGTTGGGGCTTAACCCTGATGTTTTCCTCGATGGGAACGACTCTTACAGCTTCTTCAAGCCCATGAATGACCAGATCATGACGGGGCCAACGGGCACTAACGTGAACGACCTGAACGTCATACTGGTTCGTTGACGATGAACCGCTCAAAAATCCGCCGGAAGAACGCAATCCGCGAGCTTGAGGTGTTGATGCAGGAGCTACCAGGGCTTGTTGATGTCGTCATCGTGGAGGGTTACCGGGACATCCAGGCACTGCGGTCCCTGGGTTACACTGGCTCAATCGAGGATCTCAACAGGTCCGGCTTCAACGATTTTGACCTGGCCGATGAACTGGTATCAAAATACACGCGGATACTTCTCCTCCTTGATTTCGACGAGGAGGGGCTCAGGCTGAACTCCCACTTCAACCGGATACTTGAGAGGAAGGGCGCGAAGGTGGAGTACGGGCTGAGGAAAGAGTTCGGCAGGCTGATGGCCGCCACCGGTGCGTACGCAATCGAGGACCTTGATAACATCCGCGACGGGATTGAAGAGTAGCTTAATAATCGGGGAAAACAAACACTGCCCGTGTCAATCCAGGTTATACCCTACGACCCAAAGTGGAGGGAGTGGTTCAACGAGATCAAGAACCAGATATGGCCCCACGTCTCGGACCTCGCCCTTGACATCGTCCACGTTGGGAGCACGTCCATCGAGGGAATGGGCGCGAAGCCCGTCATCGACATTGATATCGTTGTCCCGGACATGGGCGACCTTGAAGCGATAAACTCCCGGCTTGGCAGGATAGGGTACAAGCATCAGGGAGATCTGGGCATCGAGGGTAGGGAGGCTTTCGGCCTCGACTATGAGCACAACCACGCCCACCACCTCTACCTGGTTGCCGTTGACTCAACCGCCTATCGAAATCACATTCTACTCAAGAAACACCTGATCGAGAACCCCGACGCATTCAGGATGTACAATGACCTGAAGCTGGGGCTGGCTGAGTCAAGCGAGAACATAGAACGTTACTGGAGGTCAAAGACCATGTTGATACTTGAGTTTCTTGAGGCCGAGGGAATGTCTAAGGATGAGCTCGACTCGATCAGGGACGATAACCTGTAACGCGTGAAATTTAAAAAGAAAAACGTGAGCGTTAGTTTCCCAGAGGGCTCATGGTTATCGCTTCAGATGGGCAGATGTCCGAGCACAGGCCGCATCCCCAGCATTTCTCGGCGTCGTAGGTGATCAGTCCATCATCCATCGTATACGCCCCGAACTGGCACCTGGTCACGCAGACACCGCACTGGATGCAGTTGTCCGCCTCGTACTCGGCGACGTAATGGCTCCTCGGCCACATCTTTTCAAGCCCCAGCTCAACACCAGCCCTGAACGGGTAGCAGCAGCAGTTGCAACAGTTGCACAGGTGGCCCAGGCCCTCCTCCCTCCACTTGTTGCTCGCTGTGTGGATATGTCCCGCCTTGTTGAGCCTGATAATTAGCTTCCTTGCCTCGTCCTTTGTGAGTTTCCTCCCCAGCCCTTTCCTCTCTAGGTCCTCCGCCTCGTGGTCGAACCTGATGCAGGTCTCGACCTCGTACTCACAGTGCTGGTCCAGTGCCCTGCAGTTACACTTGATGACGGCAAAGGCATGGGCCGCGTCCACCATCTCAAGTACCTCGTCAAGGAGAAGTATGTCCTCGTTGGGCAGCCTTTGGACCGGCTCGCCCCTCTTCATCTTCTCCGCCTTTAGCAACGTGCGCATACCGAGTGGTAGTTAA
>CAYLJH010000022.1:5419-15796 GCA_964383685.1 uncultured Candidatus Bathyarchaeia archaeon
CCGCCATGGGGCTATACCTTTCATAGTAGTAGACCCTGTGCATCCACGCGCTCAGAATCTTCCTGACGTTTAACGGTACATCGCTCCATCCTTCCTCGAAGGTGACATGAGTGAACAGCCTCCTCGGCATCATCGTCGATATGTAGCGATCCTCGCCGTCCACTTTCCTGTTTTTCAGGATGCCCCTGATGATGCTCCTGTCAATTAGCTGTTGAGTCATTTCCTCGCTCAAACCCATTAGGCTCTGGGTCTTGTCAAAAGACAATGGGTCGTCGGATTCTCCCTTCATGGAGACCACGAGCCTCATCTCTTCCTCGTCAAACAGGTCTAGCAGATATGGGTACACGGTTTTCTGGGCCCTGTCAGGGAAAGGCGCATACGCTTCAATGAACTCTTCAACAAGCGGCATAGCCTTCAATTCAGCGAATTAGTATTTGAGGTTCTGCCCCATCAAGCTCCTGAAACGCTTTATCGCGGCTCAGGTGGTTCCTTATTATGACGAACCGATGGAGCAAGGAGAGGGCCTGGGAGTGGTACGACGGGCACAGGTGGCTCGTGGGGTGCAACTTCACGCCCAGCACGGCTATCAACCAGCTTGAGATGTGGCAGTCCGAGACCTTTGACGAGGAGACCATTGAACGCGAGCTAGGGTGGGCAAGTGATATCGGCTTCAACACCGCCAGGGTGTACCTCCATGACCTCCTCTGGGAGGTTGACTCTGCTGATTTCATAGAGCGCATCAACCGTTTCCTTGAGATCTCGTCCAGCAAGGGCATCAAGCCCATGTTCGTCTTCTTCGACGACTGCTGGAACCCGACGTTCAAGGCCGGGAAACAACCCGAGCCGAAGCCGGGGGTGCATAACTCTGGCTGGGTGCAGAGCCCAGGGCCGGGTAAGGTTGTCGATCCATCTACGTGGGGCCCGCTTGAGGGCTATCTTAAGGGAGTGTTGAACGCCTTCGGAGATGATGACCGTATCCTTATGTGGGACCTGTACAACGAGCCTGGGAATAATAAACTGGGAACAAAATCCCTTGGGTTCCTTAGGGAGATGTTCCGATGGGCCAGGGACGTGAATCCCTCACAGCCCATATCCGTGGGAGTGTGGTTTGATAACGACGAGCTCAACGATTTCCAGCTCTCGAACTCCGATATCGTCACGTTTCACGACTACCACGACGCGGCTCACCTTGAGGAACAGATAAGCCACCTCAAGGGGCAGGGCAGGCCCATGATCTGCACCGAGTACATGGCACGGACCAACGGGAGCTTTTTCAAGACAAGCCTCCCCGTGTTCAAACGCGAGAACGTGGGGTGCATCAACTGGGGGCTCGTGGACGGTAAGACACAGACAAAGTACCCGTGGGGGTCTGAGCCGGGGTCACCTGAACCCGAGTTGTGGTTCCACGAGGTATTCCACGGAGACGGAACTCCATACCTACAGGATGAGGTTGATCTGATTTGCAGGTTAACCTCTGAATAATCCGGCTAATTTTATTCTCTTATTGTCGAATTGAGGCACATAGGCTCATGAAAAATATATTATATCTTGAAAGAACCTAGACTTCAGAGGTTATGTTGAATTGAACACTCTTAAAAAAGTATTAAACTCGGGTAAGGCCGCCATTGGAACGTCCGCTTCCGTTGGCAGTCCCGTTGAAGTATTATCCGATGCGTATGATTTCCTCCTCTTTGACACCCAGCACTCTCCCGTGGAGATCAAGGAGCTGCTGCCCGAGATCCAGGCCATGAAGGGCAAGAGGGCGACCCCCGTTGTCCGTGTCGGGGAGAACAGGCAGGACCAGATCTGTTATGCCCTCGACATAGGGGCAAGGGGCATCATTGTTCCCATGGTGAACACCAAGAAAGAGGCCGAGGCCATGGTCCAGTGGTGCAAGTATGATCCTGTTGGAAAGAGAAGCTCCGCCGGCCCGAAGGGCGAGTGGGGCGAGTTCAAGAATTACCGTGAATACATGGACAGGGTAAACGAGGAGTGTGTTGTAATCCCAATGATTGAGACCATGGAATCAATGGCAAACATTGAGGAGATTGTTTCCGTTCCAGGGGTTGACGTACTGCTGATTGGTCCCTCTGACCTATCAATCAACCTGGGTATCCCACTGGATTACTCTAATCCAAAGTACCGTGAGGCGCTGGATAAAATTGTAAGTGCATCTGAGGATGCAGGTGTCATCCCTGGGATGTACTTTATCCCAGGAGGCCAGGACCCAAGTGATTTCTCCGAGAGGGGATTCAAGTTCTTCACGCTGCCATGGACCAAATGGGCTACAGCCGGCATCAACAACGGACTATCATCGGTAAAACGATAAAACGAGCAGGGAGATTTTCTCCCTTCCCGTTTATTTTATTAATCAATCCCTTTTTATCATCCTGCTCCTTCAACTCTACGTTCTTTATGGAGCGCCAACCACTTTTAATGGACGGTCAGGAAACCAAGGCTTTACTGGTCATGCTCAGGACCAACGTCCACGACCGAGTCGTCTACAGGGTCAGGCTGGACGAGCTAAAATCCCTTGTCGAGTCACTGGGCATCGAGGTGGTGGGCGAGGTCGTCCAAACACGGTACCGCCCCTTCGCAAAGTACCACGTCGGCAAGGGTAAGGTGGGCGATATCAGGCGGAAGGTCCGCAGGCTTAAGGCAAACGTGGTCATATTCTACAACATCCTCAGGAGCAGCCAGAAGCTCAACCTGATACAGGCGGTCCACTGTGACGTAATCGACCGCTTCGAGCTGACCCTTGAGATATTCGACCAGATGTCCTCCGACACACTGAGCAAGCTACAGATCCAGTCGGCAAGGCTTGAGAAGCAGGCCCCTTTTTACAAACTCCAATCAGCCTTGAACTACCAGTACGACCGCCCCTTCTTCAGGGCAGGCGGAGAGTACGGGTTCCACTCCAAGATGAGGGAGCAAACCCGCAGCCAAGCCAGGATCAACGAGGAGATCGACAAGCTCATGGAGGACAAGACCCAGCGGATATGGCAGCGCAAGAAACTGGGGTACCCCGTTATCTGCATCGCCGGCTACTATAACGCTGGAAAGACACACCTCTTCAACCGCATAACTGGCGATACAAAGCCAGTCAGCAACAGGCCGTTCACCACGCTCAGCAGCAAGTACCAGAAGCGGTACATCGACTGGGAGACCACGGTTCTATTCATCGACACCATCGGCTTCGTCCTTGACCTTGACCCGAGGCTCATCCAGAGCTTCAAGCTGAACCTCCTGGACATAAGGAGCAGCGACCTGGTGATACTCCTGCTGGACCTATCTGACCCCACACTGAACCTGGACATGAAGCTCAACGAGGGCATCTGGCTCCTAAGGGACATCGGCGTCTCAAGGGACAGGATCATCGTTGTCATCAACAAATCAGACACGGACCCTGAGAAGGCGAAAACCATAGGCGAGACCCTTGAGCTGGACAAGTACCTGCTACCTTGGATCGTCGTATCCGCCGAGACAAAGGATAATGTACAGGGACTACTGGACCTCATCGCAAAGCGGCTCAAGCACATCAAGGACAACCCACCTGAGCCAGTGCAGCTTACACCCTTCAGGAGGGCCGAGACAACGGTCAACAGGATACTGGCAGAGTTCCCGGTCACGTACGAAAAGCGTTACCACGACCCTTTCCAGAGCCTAGTGGGCACGATACTGAGCCAGAACACAACGGGCTCAAACAGGGAATCAGCGTTCAGAAGCCTAGACAGGGAAATCGGCATCAACCCGTACAAGATAGACGAGGCCCCCGAGTCAAAGATCAAGGAAGCCATCAGGTCGGCTGGTATGTACAACCAGCGAACCAAGACCCTCAAGCGGATATCAAGGATAATCATCGAGAAATACGACGGCAACATCAAAACCGTCTTTGATATGCCCTTTAACGAGGCAAGGGATAGGCTCATGGAGCTGCCCGGGGTAGGCCCAAAGACTGCGGACGTTGCACTGATGTTCGCGGCTGGCCGCAACGTCATCCCGGTGGACACGCATATTAAACGAATCAGCAAGCGCCTTGAGATCGTGCCAGAGAAGGCCAACTACGAGGCAATCAGGTCAGCTTTACAGGACGCCGCGACGCCTGACCGGTTCCTTGAGGTACATCTCAGCCTCATAAAGTTCGGCAGGGAGATATGCACGGCCAGGAACCCGAAACACGAGGAGTGCCTGATGAACGATATCTGCCCCTTCTACGAAAAGCTGCTGATTACCCAAAAGCGGCTTGAAAGGGAGAATACGGTTTCGACGCCACTTCCTAATTAATTTTATTGGAAAGGATAAATCCAACGGGCTGTATCTTGACGCAACAGGTAATCCCCATGGAAGAGTATTCCAGAATTTTCGCAAAATATGTTGTAGACCTAAATTACAATGAACTACCCACCGAGGTGGTCGAGAAGACCAAGATGCATTTCCTTGACTATCTGGGGAACGTGTTCGCGGCACACGAGATGCCGTGGTCCCAGATGGTCATCAGATGAAAGGGGAGCCCCAGTCCACCGTGGTAGGTGAGGGGAAGTACCCCATGATGAACGCTGCACTGGCAAACGGTACGATGGCCCACGGCGTTGACGCCGACGACTCAGGGGCACGGCCTAGCTGGGCACACCCTGGAGCATGTATCAACCCAGCAGCCTTCGCAGCGGCTGAGGCAGGGGGTGTATCAGGAAAGGAGTTGATCATAGGGATTGTAACGGGTTACGAAATCAGCTGCCGGGTTGACTCATCAATGTACCCCGGACTCAGGGACAGGGGATTCCATGCAACAGGTATCGTAGGTACAATAGGGGCCACCGCCGCAGCCGGAAAGATACTGGGGTTGAACGAGGATCAGATGGTGAACGCCTTCGGCCTCGCCGGCACCCAGGCGGCGGGCCTTGAGGAATGGCTCACAGCAGGCGATATGAGCAAGAGGCTACACGCAGGGAAAGCAGCCATGAACGGGGTGCTGGCGGCTCTGCTGGCGAGGGAGGGCTATACCGGGCCATCAAGCGTCTTCGAGGGGAAGCACGGCCTGCTGACCACCCACGCCAAGTCATACGACACGGACCGCCTGACCGATGGGCTTGGAACCGAGTACAAGATACTGGGGTGCAAGTTCAAGCCATACGCGTGCTGCCACGAGCTGTGCCCCCCGATCAGGATGTCGCTACAGCTGCAGGAAGAACACGGCATCAGGCCAGAGGACGTGGAAAAGATAAGGATCGGCCTCAACCACATCACTGCCGAGAACCAGCTCAAGGTGGCCCAAACACCTCTCCACGCCCAGAACCATCCTGCGGTTGCTGTTGGCATCGCCCTGGTTGAAGGCAAGGTGTTCCTGAAAGAATTCTTCGAGTGCTACGAGGATCCCCTGGTAATCGAGCTGGGGAGGAAGACCGAGGTGTACACCGACCCAGAGATCGACGCGGTGTTTCCTACAAAGATCGGTACAAGGCTTGAGATCATCACCAAGGACAACCACTACGCCCTGTTCGAGGAGGACAAGCCACCCATCCCACATAGCTTCATCCAGGAAAAGTTCACCGCACTGGCGACCACGCACGTATCAGAGGAGACTGCAGATAAGATCATCAAGGCCGTCAATCGCCTTGAGCAGATCAAGGACCTGGGCCAGCTATCGAGCCTGATCTAATTTTTTACCCAAATCCTATTTATTCCCTCGTGGGAGGAGTTTAATAATGGAAAAAAAGCTTGAAATCAAGGTCGCGATTCAGATACTGAAACCAGCAAACACAGTGTACGAAGCTATTATTGACCCAAAGCATATGACGAACTATTTCATATCAAAGAGCACCGGGAAAATGGAAGACGGCAAGACATTGACATGGAAGTTCCCAGAGTTCGAGATGGAGTTCTCCATCCACGTCGAGAAACTAAAGCAGGACAAGTACATCTCATACCGCTGGGATAGTGACGGCGAGATACTCCTCGTTGAGATGACCCTGAAGCCAGCCGGGGACGACGCCACCGTCGTGACCATCACCGAAAAGAGCCGGAAAAACGACGAGGCGGGCCTAAAGTGGGCGATAGGAAACACGGGCGGATGGGCCAACTTCCTGGCATGCCTCAAGGCGTACTTGGAGTATGGGATAAATCTGAGAAAAGGCGCATTCGATTTCATGGCCAAGTGATTTCTCCCATCTCCTGCCCAAGTGGGACGAGATAGACATGAATGGCAGTCCCTCCTACTTTCTACGACCTTTTTTCTCCTTATGTCAGGTTACTTGATGCAACGGTTTTAGCTAACCACCAATAGTGCAGCCGTAAAATGAAGCCCGTATCCTCCATAAATCAAATCAACTGTCAGGGAGAATCCTTTAAAAGCGAGTCCCGTTGTTTCTTGGTAGCTCTAATTAGGAGTGTCAACACATGCCAAGAGTAAGATCACCAAAGCGAGGCTCACGAGGCTACTCCCCGCGCAAACGCGCGAGGAACCCAAAAGGCCGCGTGAGTTACTGGCCCAAGCTAGAAGGGGAACCCCAGCTAGCCGGCTTCGCAGGCTACAAGGCAGGTATGACCCACCTGTTCTACATAGAAGATAGACAACGAGTTCCAGAATACGGTCAGGAGGTTAAAGCAGCCGCCACCGTAATCGACACTCCCCCTATGCTGGTCGTAGCAATACGGGCATACAGGAAAGACTATGATGGCCTACACGCCATCACAGAAGCCTGGATGCAGAACCAGCCTAGAGACCTGCACAGAAGGATAACCTTCGCCACAGATCCCCAGCCAGAGAGCAAGCTAAAAGAGATCGCTGAGAAAATCGACAAGGTCGCCGAGATAAGGGTCATCGCGGCAACCCAGCCGAGACTTTCAAGCCTCTCTCAAAAGGCGCCAGACCTCTTCGAGATCCCCGTATCCGGTGGATCAATCGAGAGTCAGCTGGAGTACGCCAAAGGATTGCTAGGCAAGACCGTAACAGTAAAGGACGTCTTCGGTCCCAGCGAGGGCATCGATATCATCGGTGTCACAAAGGGCAAGGGCTTCCAAGGTCCGGTCAAGAGATGGGGAATCAGGATACTGGCACGAAAAGCAAGAAAATCAAGAAGAGCTGTAGCATCCATCGGTCCGTGGGTACCAAGGCGCGTTATGCCCCAGGTACCGCGAGCAGGCCAGATGGGCTTCCACAACAGAACTGAGTTCAACAAGCGAATCCTGCTGATGAACGGCGACATTGATCGCATAAACCCAAAGGCCGGGTTCAAGAACTATGGTTTCGTAAAGGGAGATTATCTCCTGTTGAAGGGAAGTATCATCGGGTCCGCAAAGCGTCTAATCAAGCTACGTAAAACCGTGCGCGATACAGACTACCCCGAGGAAGCACCACAGATCACCTACCTCCACACAGAGTGGACTAAGGGAGGTATTCAGCAATGAAAGTACCAGTAATCAATCTCCAGAACGAGAAAACAGGCGAGGTAGAAGTTCCTAAGGTGTTCAGTACACCTGTCAGGCACGATGTAATCAGAAGAGCAGTAATCGCGCTTCAAAGCACAAGGTTCCAGCCCCAGGGCAGGGACCCCATGGCCGGCAAGCACACCACTGCAGAGTCCCGCGGAACAGGCCACGGCATAGCCCGAGTTCCCAGGCTCAAGGGAAGCAGCAGAGCAGCCTTCGGTGTAAGCATTGTAGGCGGCCACGCGGCCTTCCCTCCACTTTCTGAGAAAGTCATCGTTAAGCGGATCAACAAGAAAGAGAAAAGGTTCGCTATAAGGTCGGGAATCGCAGCGACAGCTGTTAAGGAACTCGTAGAAAAGCGCGGACACAAGTTTGAGTCCGAGTATCTTCCAATCGTAGTCTCGAATGAGATACAATCCCTGAAGAAAACCAAGGACGTAGAAGCCCTATTCATAGCCATCGGAGTCCAGGACGACGTTGAACGCGCCGACCGCAGGAAAGTCCGGGCTGGAAGGGGCAAGATGAGAGGACGCAAGCACAAGAAAGGCAAGGGCCCACTCATCGTTGTCGCCGAGGACGACGGGATAGGATATGCAGCAAGAAACCTACCGGGCGTAGAGATATGCAGCGTAGCGGGCCTGAACGCCGAGCTACTTGCACCTGGCGCCCACCCAGGCAGGCTGGTCATATGGACCGAGTCAGCCTTTGGTCAGATAGACGAGGTATGGGAGCGATAAAAATGGAAGCACATGAAGTAATAATCTTCCCACTGATGACGGAGCGCAGCGTCAACATGATCGAGACCGAGAACAAGCTGGTCTTCATCTGTGACAGGCGCGCCAACAAGCACCAGATCGCAGCTGCTGTCAAGGAACTCTACGAAGTCGAGTCCGAATCAATTAACACGCTAATCACCCGTCAGGGAACAAAGAAAGCGTTCGTAAAGCTAAAAGACGAGTACGATGCATCAGACGTCGCTATCCGTCTAGGAATACTGTAGGTGTGAGATATGGGAAAGAAACTTAGAGTACAGCGAAGAGGCCGCGGTGGACATACGTACAAAGCGGCGAAAATGAACAAGAAAGCGCCATCAAAGTACCCCGTAATCACAGAGGAAGGTCAGCAGGGTTACGTAAAGTCAATGGAGCATGAACCCGGCAGGGGAGCACCCCTTGCGTATATCGAGTTCGGCCCAGGGAATGGATATCACGTAGCGGCCACAGAAGGTATCAGCCTGAACATGCCAATAATGGTTGGCGTAGGCGCGATCCCCAAGGTCGGCAACGTCCTCCACCTGAAAGACATCCCCGAGGGAACTATGGTGTCCAATATCGAGCTACGTCCAGGCGACGGCGGCAAGATCGCCAGAAGCAGCGGGTCGTTCGCTACGGTAATTGCACACATAGAGCCCTACACTACGATAAGGCTGCCAAGCAGGCGAATCATCAGGGTTAAAAGTAACTCAAGGGCCACCATCGGCATAGTCAGCGGAGGGGGACGCCTGGAGCGACCCTTCATGAAGGCCGGTGAAAAGCACCACGCGAAAAAGGCAAAGGGTCACAAATACCCAACCGCCCACGGCGTAAAGATGCCTGCCGCCATGCACCCCCACGGAGGAGGTCGCCACAGGAGGCCAGGTAAATCAACCACGGTTAGCCGCCACGCGCCACCAGGCGCAAAGGTCGGGCTGATCGCGGCACGCAACAGCGGAAGACGCCAGAGGGAAAGGAGGAACTAAGGGTTTAAAACCCCTTAATCAACAGGTGAAACAATATGCCCAAAGACTTTAACTATAGAGGAAAGACGGTGGAGGAGCTCAAAGCCATGTCAATGGACGAGTTCATCCAGCTGCTACCCTCAAGGATGAGGAGAAGCCTCAGGCGAGGTCTCAGCGCAGAGCAGAGGATAGTTCTTGAAAAGCTCAGGAGAAATAAAGGCAAGCCAGTCAGGACCCATTCACGGGACCTGATCATCCTGCCCGATATGCTGGGTAAGACAATCCATTGCTACACTGGCAGGGACTTCAAAGAGATTCTCATCAACCAGAAGATGCTTGGCCACTATCTTGGCGAGTACGCGAGCCCAATGGCTATAGTACGCCATGGACGCCCCGGTATCGGAGCATCGCGTAGTAGCATGTACATCCCACTGAAGTAGTATCCCTACTTTATTTTACTTATTTTTTATCAATCTACTCAAGGAATAATAATACTATTTCATTGAAGAATATATATGAATATACAAAGTGATGAAAATAAGTAGCCATCGACAAAAATACCTACCATTCAGAACGATTTATATACGAAGACTGGATTCAAGGTAGACACACGGTGCGTATATGCCATCATGGAAATATTCAGTGCAAGGGCTAGACCCTGACAAGACCGCCATAGCCAGCGGCAGGGATCTCAGGATTAAACCAAAAACATCCCGTGAGATCTGTAACACACTCAAAGGAATGAAGCTAGACGAAGCCAAGACATTCCTAAACGACGTAATAGACAGGAAGCGCGCAGTACCTTATTACCGGTACCGAGGAAAAACCCCGCATCGTAAGGGCCTTAACGGCCACGACGCTGGAAGGTACCCCGAGAAGGCAGCCGGAGAGATACTGAAAATCCTGGACTCTGTGGAGGCTAACGCCGAGTTCAAGGGATTATACGCAGACAGGCTCAGGATCGTCCACATGGCCGCCCACAAGGCAAGGGTCATCAGGAAATACATTCCTAGGGCGTTCGGAAGAGCATCGCCATACTACAAGCACCTGACCCACATCGAGGTCGCGGTGGAGGAGTATTAATGTCAATAGTTAGAAGAATCATCAAAAACAACATCGAGCGACTAAAAGTCGATGAGCTCCTCGCAAAAGAGTACGAGCAGGCAGGGTACGGCGGAATCACCCTGACAAAGACCCCCATGGGGGCACAGATCAACCTCTACGCCATGAGGCCC
>CAYLJH010000023.1:0-15676 GCA_964383685.1 uncultured Candidatus Bathyarchaeia archaeon
GGATAGTCAGTGCTCTGGCTGCTGCCCCGCTTGCCTGACTAATACACTCGTCCAGTGTCTTGGGACCGTGTGCTAGTCCTGCGAGGAATACGCCGGCAGTCGCGAAGTCAAGTGGGCTCAGCTTCATGTGTTTCTCCAGGAAGAAGCCGTCCTTGCTCAGCGGGATCTTAAACATACCCGCCAGCTTCACGTTGTCCTCCTGTGGAAGTATCGCCGCCGCCAGGACAACCGAGTCCGCCGGTAGCTTCACCTTCTCCCCGAGAACGGGGTCGGTGACAGTCACGCTCAGGCCGCCATCAGTTGATACAACGGGCTTGTCATCGTCATCATACCGGATGAAAATGACGCCCTTCTCCGCGGCCTCCCTGTAATAGTCCTCCTTGAATCCGTACGTCCTCATGTCCTTGTAGATGACGTAGACATCCGCCTTGGGGTTGACCTCCTTGATCTTCAAGGCGTTGTTGACCGCGCCTGTGCAGCATACCCTTGAACAGTAGGTCCGCTCCTCGCACCTGCTCCCGACGCACTGGATCATCACAACGCTCTCAGGCTTGTACCCGTTGACCAGTTTATCCTCAAGCTCGAACTGGGTCATCACGCCCTCTGAGCCGTACATGTACTCGGTGGGCTTGTACTCGGTCCCGCCGACCGCCAATATTGCGACCCCGTGGTTGATCTTGTCCTCCCTGTCAACGCTCACCAACGTGGACTCGAAGTTACCGATGTAACCCTCCACCTCGGCCACCTGAGTGTTCAGGTAAACCGATACATGCGGGTCGGCCTCGATCTTTGTGACCAGTTTCGCAAGCTCTTCCTGTGGGTCCTCGCCTGAGGGCACGTACTTGATGTGCTTCAGGTTTCCACCTAACTCGGCTTCTTTCTCGACCAGGTGAACGTCGTAGCCCTGCTCGGAAATCTCAAGGGCGCTTGTCATGCCACTCAATCCGCCCCCTATAACCAGCGCCACCGGCGTGGTCTTGATGATTGGGTTGACCAGCGGCTCAAGGAGCCTTGCCTTGGCTACCGCCATCCTAACTAGGTCCATGGACTTGTCCGTGGCCTTGTCATGCTCGTGCATGTGGACCCAGCTGCACTGGTCCCTGATGTTTGCCATCTCGAAAAGGTACTCGTTCAGGCCCGCCTCCCTCAGCGTTGACCTGAACATGGGCTCATGCGTCCTCGGCGTACACGATGCCACCACGACCCTGTTGAGCTTGTGCTCAAGGATTATCTCCTTGATCGCCTCCTGGGTGTCCTGGCTGCAAGTGTACAGGTTCTCGTCCGCGAACACGACGTTTGGTAACGTCTTTGCGTACTCTACGACGCTCGGTACACCGACAACACCGCCGATGTTTACCCCGCAGTGGCACACGAAGACGCCGATGCGCGGCTCCTCACCGCTTACATCCCTCTCCTCGGGATGCACCACCTTGGTGACCATGGTTCCACGGGCTGGGGCTATCCCCCTCGCCGCCTTCGCGGCTGCCCCGCTTGCCTGGGCGACGCTGTCGGGGATATCTTTTGGTCCCTGGAACGCCCCGCAGACATAAACTCCTTTCCTGGTTGTCGCGATTGGGTTGAACAGCGTGGTATCGGCGAAACCGTACTTGTTGAGGCCGATTCCCGTTGCTTCAGCTATGACCCCGGCGTCAGCCGGCGCGTTCAGCCCTACGCTCAGGACAACCATATCGAAGCTGTCCTCCCTAATCTCACCGCCCTCGTCAGTATAGCTGACAAGGATGTCCCTCGTCTCCGGGTCCTGTCTTGCGCTTGCGACCCTGCTCCTGATGAACTTGACCTTGTGCTCCTCCTCGGCCCTGATGTAATAATCATCGAACTCCTTGCCGAAGGCCCTCATGTCCATGAAGAATATGGTTGACTCCAGACCCGGATTGTGCTCCTGGGCTATGACAGCCTCCTTCATTGCGTACATGCAGCATACGCCGCTGCAATACGGATTGCCCACCCGCTCGTCCCGTGAGCCGATGCACTGGAGGAAAGCCACCTTCTTGGGCATATCACCGTCGCTTGGCTTCAACACGGTCCCCCTGTAGGGACCAGTTGCGCTTAGGATTCTCTCGAACTCCATGCTTGTCACAACGTTGGGGTACCTGCCGTACCCGTACTCGCTGAGCACCGTGGGGTCAAACGCCTCGAAGCCGGGGGAAAGAATCACCGAGCCGACTTCAAGCTCGACTTGCACGTCCTCCTCCGAGTACCTGATGGCGTTTGGCTTGCAGACCTCCTCACAGATGCCGCAGCCAAGGCACTTGTCCTTGTCAATGGTTGCGATAAGTGGGACGGCCTGTGGGAACTGTATGTACACGCTGTGCCTCTCTGACAGCCCCGTGTTGTACTCATCGATGGCCGCGACGGGGCACTTTTTTGTGCAGTCGCCGCACCCGTTACAGATATCGGGGTCAACTCTCTTTGCCTTCCTCTTGATGACCGCCGTGAAGTTGCCTTCCTCGCCCTTGAGATCAACGAGCTCCGAGTAGGTCATCAGCTCGATATTGGGGTGCCGTCCCGCCCCGACCAGCTTGGGGGACAGGATACACATGGCGCAGTCGTTTGTCGGGAATGTCTTGTCCAGCTGGGTCATGACACCGCCTATGCTGGGCTCCTTGTCCATGAGATATACCTTGAAACCTGAATCGGCAAGGTCTAGGCTTGCCTGTATCCCCGCTATTCCGCCGCCTACTACCAGTACGCTTCCAAATTTATCAGACATCACTGAACCTCCATTGCGACATAGAGCGGGGACATCCCGTCCACCCCATCCCGCTGAATCAATCCTCGGTCGTTCAACTTCACGATGTGAGCTAGAACGTCCTTCGTGTCAAGATCGACACGATTAGCCAACTGCTTTACTGACAACGACTCCGTCTTCAGGATCAGGTGGATCCAGTTCCGGTAGAACTCTAACCCTAGAGCCTTGTCAGCGATCTCATCATACTCTTCCTGAGAAAGTTTCTCGCCATACTTGTTGCCCTTCTCTATCAACAACAGCTCGTTGCCGACGAAGGCACGCATCCTGTAGTTCTCCATGGTGAACCTCGCGGCGTCCAATTTCTGGGGGCTCTCAAGCCTCAACTTGCCCAGGCCCGCAAAGCCGTCAAGGTACTCGTCAAGGGCTTTCAACCCGGAGCCCTCGTCTGATGGGCTCGCCCATTTTATCGCAAGGCGAGCCGGCTCGACGCCGGCTATATCCATCAGTTTATGGATCATCTTGACCCTGATCTCGGCGTGGACGTTTCCATCAATGAAGTGGCAGTCCCCCATGGGGCATCCAATTAACAGGACCCCGTCGTGATCGGTGAATGACTCAAGCACCAGGACGGGGTCAACCCGGCCCAGGCACTTGATTGTTACACTGTTGATATCAATGTCTGGCTTCTCGGGCTTGAACTCGCCCTCGATCGACCAGTCACAGTGAATAAGTAATAGCCTTTGTTTGTCCATCACTGGTTCCCTCCTTGACGTATCTCCCCGTAAAGACAGTCATCGCTCAACCTCCGCATGGTTATCGCCCTGTCGGGGCAGCTCGCGGCGCATGTCCCGCACCCTTTGCAGTTGCTCTCATCGATGAGGGCAAGCCCGAGCTCGGTTCTCAGCACTGAGTTGTAGGGGCAGACCGTGCTACATGTGCCACAGCCGCTGCAGACCGTCTCATCCACGTTAGCCGTGTCAGTCAGACAGGTCTCGTCCTTTTCGAGACATGTATCACAGGGGCCACAGTGGAGGCACCTCAATGCCTCGGTTATCCCTTGCTCAAACGTGAAGTTCGACTCGATCTCCTCGAAGTTTGTGACCCGCCTATTGGGTGACAGGTACCTCGGCCTCTGCCTGATCTTGGGGTCTATCTTGGTCTCATCTGTCAGCCAGACCTTCTCGGCGTACTCCGGTTCCAAGGGGGTCCCCCAGGTGCCGCTCAAATAAGCGTCGATGGAACGGGCGGCAACGGCTCCAGAGGCGATAGCGTCTATCACCGAGCTGGGGCCTAATACGCAATCGCCGCCACCGAATACCCCCGGTATGTTAGTCTTCAGCGAATCGGAGACGGCAAGGGCCCCTCTATTTGTCAAAGTCGCGTTTTCGGAAATGAAATCAAGTGAGATGGATTGACCGATGGCCATTATCACGGCCTTGCAATCAATGACATGCTCTGAACCCGTCAATGGAACCGGTCTCCTTCTGCCGCTTGCATCGACGTCCCCGAGAACCATCTTGACGCACTCAAGGCCGGAAACACTCCCGTCCTCGCCCAGTATCTTTACGGGGCTGGAGAGCTCAATGATTTCTATACCTTCCTCCAGCGTCTGGTTTGCCTCATCCATGGTCGCAGGCATCTCGTGCCTCGTCCGACGGTATAGGATAGTTACCTTGTCGGCCCCAAGCCTGATCGCGGTTCTCGCCGCGTCTAGAGCGACGTTTCCGCCGCCTATGACTATGACCTGTCCACTCATCTCGGAGATATTACGGTGGTACACGTCCCACAGCATGTCCATGGCCTTGTACACTCCATCGAGGCCCTCCCCTGGTATATTCAATGAATTTGATGCCTGTGCACCTACAGATACGAAGACGGCCTCGTGCACAGTCCTGAGGCGCTCCCAGTCTGAACCTGTGATCTCAGCCCCGGTCTTGACCTCAACCCCGAGGTCTTGGATGTACTTTAACTCTGCATCCAAGGTAGATTCCGGCAGACGGTACCTGGGTATATGGGTGCGAAGCATGCCCCCTAACTTTTCTTCCTTCTCGTAGACCGTGACGGGGTATCCCATCTTCACAAGGTTATAGGCAGCGGTCATCCCGGCTGGGCCTGAGCCGATGACGGCCACGCTTTCCTTGTGGGTCTTTGGAACTGGCTCAGCTGATTTTAGATATTCAAGATGGTAGTCGGTGTCAGCGACGAGGCGTTTCAGGAGCCTGATGCTCACCTGCTCGTCCCTGAGCCCCCTATAACAGTTATCTTCGCACGCGCTGAAGCAGACTCGACCACAGACTGCTGGGAATGGGATGGTTTTTCTGATTAGGTCAATTGACTCCTTGAATCTGCCTTGAGAGATGAGTGAAACGTATCCTTGCACGTTGACGTGCGCTGGACATGCAGAGACACAGGGCGGGTAGTAGGTTTTATCCCCCGTGCTTGCAGTAAAAGGCGATTTAACTGAAGTCTCAAAACCATCACTATTGGTTCTAGACAATGCTATACCTCATAAAAACAGCACCAAAATGGTATATATAATATTTAGCAGTAAATGGTTAAAATATGGTAATTATAGTATTTATTATAAATATCTGAACAGTGTTTCTGATTTTGTTGTATGATAACACTATTTGATTAAATGTCTGATCAAAGTGATCAATGAGAAAGAATGTTGCTTGAGGGGCCTAATCAAATCGCATATTATTTCCCAATAAATACCGCATAAAGATATGAGGCTGAAAATAGGCTTGAATGCTGTTGTAAAATATACTCAGTTGTTACCTGAATAACCTTTTTCTACCAATTATAGCCTCCAGAGCCTCTTTTTTAGTGCAAAACGCGCGCAAGGTTTGAGATAAAATATAGTCGATCTGCATCAAACCAATTAAAATTGCGACGACGAAGGATGGTTGCTGGGTGTAACCAATCTCCTGATTGCCAGATTTTAGGATCTCAGATCTACTGAAACGAGGATGAATTTGCTTTAGCCAGCCTTACAATACTCTCCTAAGAACTTCGACTGGCTGGTTTTCCAAGGCTTGTGAACTCTGTAAACCATAGGTGCTTAGGTTTCCAGATATGATCTCATTTGGATTGGGAACAACATAAAGAAAATTAAATTGGTATTCAGTCTGGTAAATCTTCAATTTTATATCTGTGAAAGTTCAATGAGTTGAATGTAGGTCTTAGATTTGGATACTCCTATCTCAGGATTATATCGCGACGTAATTGATAACATGGATCTTGCAATAGTGATTTACCGAGCAGTTGAGAATGGCCAAGATTTCATTTTCGTGGATATAAACAGCCATGTCGAAGAGATCGAACAGGTAAAAAAAGAAGACATAATCGGTCTGAAAGTTACAGAGGTATTCCCTGGAGTTGAAGAGTTTGGATTACTCAACGTATTCAAACGAGTCTACCAGACAGGAGTTCCTGAGAACCATCCTATTTCCATGTACACTGATAACAGAATCTCTGGTTGGCGCGAAAACTATGTGTATAAGCTTGAGTCGGGTGAGGTTGTTGCAGTCTACAAAGACGAGACAGAACGCAAACGAATGGAGGAAGATCTCAGGGTTAGCTGGGATGAGAAGAACGTTATCATTGAAGGAGCAGCGGACCCGATAGTTGTTAGTAATGAAGAAGAAATCTTGTTCTTGAACAATAAAGCAGTTGAGTTTTTCGGGTTTAAAGATTCTCAAGAATTGATCGGAACTCCTTTTCTTGGATTGTTTAGCGAAGAAGTTCAAGACATTTTACAGGATAGAGCGAGACGTAGGCTTCGAGGGGAAACGGTGCCTGCTCAATATGAATCGGTTATCTTGAAGCCGGATGGACGCCTTGTCCCTGTAGAGTTCAATATAAGTATCATAGAATACGAAGGAGCCCCTGCAGTTCTAAACGTAATCAGAGATATATCAGTGCGTAAGCAGGCAGAGGATGCGCTTCGGGCGAGCGAGACTTTGTTCCGTGGGTTTATGCAGTCTGCTACGGAATCCTTCCTTTTACTAGACAAAAACATGCATTATTTGGATGTAAACAATAGCTGGCTTGAACAATCCGGCCTGATACGAGAAAACGTAATCGGAAAACATGTTCTTGAAGTGGATCCAAAGTTGAAGGAGACTGGCAGATATGATGCATACCTGCAAGTGTTGGAAACAGGTGAACCAGTTGAGTTTCGTTCGGTTGAATCGACGTATAATTTAGGGACGATTTTTGATCTTACAGCTTTTAAAACAGGTGATGGGTTAGGAATTATTGTTACTGACGTTTCGGATCGGATAAAGTACCAGCGGAGGTTGGAGACTCTTCATGGTCACGCGGCGGCGTTGGCTTCGGCTGATACTTTGGATGATGTAGCAAAAGTTACCGAGAACTTTTTGGATCATATCATTGGGTCAGATTTAGGAGGAATGAGCTTTGTTGAAGGCGACCAACTAGTTACCAAGTATATCTGGAAATCAGACCCGTTAACGGCGGCAATAGAAAAACCATTGAATGGGACAGGGCTTACCGTTGAGGCTGTAAACACTGGAAAGACGTTGAACATTGGAGATGTTCGAGATCATCCGTTATTCATGGAAGGTGTCAATGATTGGGTTATTCTCTCAGAGCTTGTTGTTCCTATACTAGTAGATGGGAAGGCGGTTGGTGTTATTAATATGGAGAGTGAAAAGTTGGATGCTTTCAGTGAAAACGATCAACGACTCGTAGAGACTCTTGCTGAGCATGTTGCTTCCGCATACTCCAAGATACAATTTGATGAAAAGCTGTCTGCTTTACACAGCATCTCCCTCGAACTTGGAATCACAAAGTCCGAAGAAGAGATTGTTGAAACCACTTTCCGCATCATGAGAGATGTTCTTATGCTTCCAAACTCTTCTTTACAAATTCTCAGAGATAATGCGTTATTCACTCTTGGCGTTGACCTCCCAGAGTTCAGGATAATGATGCTCCCTCTTGATGGGAAGGGAGTTACTGCTAGAGTTGCTAGGGAAGCGCGAACGGTACGTTTAGGAGATGTACGTCTTGATCCTGATTTTGTAAAGGGGTCTACTGATTCTCGTTCAGAGTTGGCGGTTCCGATGATGGTGGAGAATCAGGTAATTGGTGTGTTGAATGTGGAGAGTGAGGTGCTTGATGCGTATAGTTCAGATGATGAGAGGATGATGGAGGTTCTTGCTCAGAACGTTGGATCTGCTTTGAGTAGGGTTCGTGCAGCTCAGGATACGGCAGAGCTTGAACGGCAGGTGTTGGTTCGTGAGGTTCAGGTTGAGCAAGCGCGAGAGATTAGTGAACTTAAGACCCGGTTTATTACTACGGCCACTCATGAACTAAGGACCCCTGTCACATCCATCCTTGGATACATTGAACTTATCCTAACCGAGCCCGACCGAGAGTTACCCACGGATATCAGACAGGACTTGGAAGTTGTTTTCAGGAACGCCGACAGACTCGTTAAATTGACAAATGACTTGTTGGATGTTCAACGGATATCCTCTGGAAGATTTGAGGTACAGCGAGAAAAAGTCGATATCATAGGCACGTTGTTTGAGATGCTTGAAGAGTTGTCCCCGTTGTTTGAAGCGAAACAACAAATAGTTGACTTCGTTTCTCCCAAAGAATTTGTTATGGCTGTGGATGAGCTTAGGATTAGCCAACTTTTCATCAACTTGCTCAGGAATGCAAACAAGTTTACACCAGCGGAAGGAAAAATCACAGTAACGGTGGAACCATTTGATAGTCATGTCCAGATATCAGTCAAGGACACGGGGGTGGGGTTGAGTGAGGAGGATATTGATAAACTCTTTGTGCCTTTCCCGGGTATAAGGCATGGACTTAACGTCACCAGTACTGGGCTAGGATTGGCTATCTGTAAGGGAATCGTCGAATTACATGACGGAGAGATATGGGCTGAATCAGATGGCTTAGATAAAGGCAGCACTTTCTACATCAGGCTCCCCTTAACACAATAATCACCTTGTTAAGTTAAAGGGCTTCTCAACTTTTCGCAGAAGTCGTCCCTTGTAAAAGGTTTCTCGATATAATCATCCGCCTTATACCCCTTTTCAGCCAGTAACTGGGTACCGGACCCAGGGGCGCTGAAGATAATAACAGGTACATCCCGCCACTGATCCGTAGTCTTTGGTATGCTATCTAGAATAGATGGTGTGCTGGGTGTAACCCATCTCCTGTATTATGCAGCATTTAGCTATGCGGGCTACCCGCGTCCCCTTGCAGGCGGGTATCGACGCCTATTCGCCCTTGCACCCTGCGGGTCAGTCGTCTCACCCAGGCCCGTGGCGTCCTCACCCTCCAAGGGATCATCGCTACCACGGGAGGTATCGTTTCTGTCCGTTGCCAGAGGTCTCCCCCTATGACTCGCGTCATCGCAGTCCTGCACGGTGGATGGAGTTTCCTCAGACTTGCGCCCGAAAGCTGCTCCCCAGCTCACCACTCAAGTTACGAGGCAGTCCCCCAGATAAACCCAGCGAATCAAAGCCCTGAAAAGTCGTGAGCCATCATCAACGCCATGACGCGAGTGTTACTGGTGGGCGAGAGCTGGGTTAGCATCAGCACCCACTACAAGGGATTCAACCACTTCGTGAGCGGGGTATATGAGACAGGGCTCAAGTGGTTCAGCCAGGCCATGGATAAGCACGGGATCGAGTTAACTCACATGCCCGCGCATGTAGCTCCAAACGAGTTCCCGTTCACCGTCGAGGAGCTTGATTACGATGTCATCATCCTCAGCGACATCGGGGCTGACAGCTTCCTCCTCCACCCCAAGACATGGCTCCACTGGGAGCGGACGCCAAACAGGCTCAAGACCATCAAGGAGTACGTCGAGAACGGCGGCGGTCTCATCATGGCAGGGGGCTACATGAGCTTCCAGGGCATCAACGGCGCTGCCATGTACCAGAGGACGCCGATAGCGGACGTGCTTCCCGTGAAGATGATGTCATCCGATGACCGCTGCGAGAGGCCCGAGGGGGTCAAGCCAAGAAAAACCATGAAGCACGCGATAACCGAGGGCTTACCTGATGAATGGCCACACCTGCTAGGCTACCAGCTGGTAGAGCCCAAGGAGACGGCGCAAACGCTGGCACTCGTTGATGATGACCCCCTATTAGTGGTTGGAACCCACGGAAAGGGCAGGTGCGTTGCCTTCACGACAGATATCGGGCCCCACTGGTGCCCCGAGGAGTTCGCCGAGTGGGAAGGCTATGGCCTGCTCTGGAAGAACATGATAGAGTGGGCCGCCGGGGCCTAATCATTCCTTGTCGAGGCTAAACCCGGCCTCAATTAGTAGCTCTGTCCACATGTAGAGCCTTGCCCTGATCTGGGCGTGCTCAATCTTCCCGATAACCGGGACCTCAATGGTTTCCTCGTCGCTGTAATCCACCACCGCCCTGTGAAGGTTGTTGAGTATCAGCTGGGAGTCCTTGGCCTCGTCAACGGGCTCGATGCCTGTTATGGGGGCAAGCTGGTAGTTCCAGAGGGTAAGGAACATGTCAACGAACAGCCCGTGGAGATCAGATGGGAACCACTTCACGAGGTTCCTAGACCTCTCGGATGCCTCCTGAGATACAAGGGAGATGGTATCGTGTACTTCCTGTTTAATCACCCATGGAAGGCGGCGCTCAACTCCGTTTCGCAGCACCTTTGTGCTGAAAGTTGAGGGCTTTAGACCAGGTAGGTTGACCCTATCGGCTACGACTCCCTCGACCTGACTCAGCTCGGCCTCCACATCATCCCACCTGACGGGGCCATCAAGGAGGGTCACAAGCCTCAGCAACGAGTCGATGAGATCAAGGTTCATAACAATCAGCGCCATGTGTGCCTCCCTTGTGGAGAGGAAAGCTGCCTCGCTCTCGGCCAGTATCCTCGCCTTCTCGTCCAGGAACTGGCTCACGGATGAGACCAGCTCGATGAGTGGCTCCTTGTTGACCGTGAAGAACTCGATGGACCCCAGGCTATGGGAGATATGCGCCCACTGGGCAGACTGGAAAGGCTTGACCCCGGTCCCGGTCTCGACGGACTTTACGTCGTCAAGGTTAATTGACTCGACGTGGCCCTTGCCGCCCAGAAAACCTGGCTTGATAGTGAGTGTGATGATGCCATCATCCAGATCGATGGTGGCGTTCTTCCTGTCCCCTGTCTTTCCCTTGATCTCAGGCATTTCCGCGCCTCCTCAGGCTATCGGCCGTCTCCTCCAGCAGCAGCGGCGAGTAAGTCGTCCTGTGGTACATCTTCAGGTACTCCCTGCCGTACCTCTCTGCGACGCCAAGCTCGCCCAGCTTCACCTCGCCCTTTTCCTCAAGTATCCTGCCGATCTTCTTCTCAAAGACGGGGTAGTTTAGCAGCATCTCCTTTCGCTCGTTGTAGTACTCGATGGTCTCCACGGCCTCGTCGATGTAGCTCAGCACCCTGTAGAGGTGGTTTATGATCTCGTCGATCCTATAGTGCTCGTAATTGTTGATGACCTCAAGGCTCTGGTTCATCCTCTCGGTGAGGGTAAGGTTCCTGTTCCACTCGTAATCGTCCCGTGGAAGGAGGAGCCCGATGTTGAACTCAAGGTCCTTGATGTGGTAGTAGAGTATCCCAATGATCTTGCCCACCACCTCGACGGTGCTCAGGATGGTGTCCCTGATGAGGATGACCTTCAGCACCTTCAGGTTCTCGTCGTCCGGTGCCAGGCTGCGCTCCTCGATGCTCTCGGCAAGCTCCCTGATCTCCTCGTACCTATCGCCAAGGAGGTTTGTGAGGCTACCCCTGCGCTTGCTCAGCTGGATGATGGTCTCGACGCTGTCCACGATGGGCTTCGTCGCGTTCACGATGTCTGCGCCGTACTGCTTCTCCCAGTTCTTGAGGCTCACGAGGATTGCGTCGATGATGACCCATGGCTCGTCCTCGTCGATCTTTTCCCTGCTGATCATCAGGGTCGCGCTGTCCTTTGGCAGGGTGGGCTCAAAGAGGCTGCTGATGATCTCGTATATCTTGTCGCTGGTATCGATGAGCTCCTCGACCAGCTCCTTACCTGATGCTACGATGCCTTCGATGTAATCCAGCTTGACTTCAAGGCTGACCTCCATGTCCTCCCAGAGCTGGACAGGAGCCTCGACGTCCAGCCCAAGCTCGATAACCTCACCCGCCGCCTCAAGGTACTGAAACTTGGTCTTGATGTAGTACTCCCTCAACGCGATATCGAACTGGGCTTCAAAGCTGTCGACGTCGTCCTTGAGCCCGTTATAGATACGCCTGATGCTCTCGTCAATATCCTTGAGCTCTTTTGCACCCTCGGCGTTCCGCTTGATCTCACCCACCTCGTCCTGGGCTATCAACATCCGGGTCCTCAGCTCGATAAAGTTGTCAGGGACCGGGCTTCTCATCCTGCTGATGAGGGAGATGTACCTGCTGAGCTTCTCCAGTTGGAGGTCACACTCCTCCCCGAGGGACTCTGATCTGACATCCTTTACCTCCCTGAGATCTATCAGGTACTTGCTGAAGCTCACCGGGGCGGAGAATAGAACGGTGAAAATTGTTGAGTTAACAATGATAGCCTGGTTTACCGTAGCCTGGAAGGCAAGGGGCGTTTGAAGCCGGTCAATGGCAGTGAAGAATGTAAGGTTCGTTATGGCCGCAACGAAGATGGGCAGGACATAGACCAGGAGATCAACGTACCTACCGGGGATCACGGATTTCTGCACAGGGCTGGGCAGGCTCATGTTCAACAGCGCGAGGGCGGATATGAAACCGGCCATGATTACCATGAAGAACACTATTCCGGGCACCGAGTTTACCAGCTGGGTAATCGCCTCACGGAAGTACTCCTGGAATACATGGTTGACATAGTCCGGGTAGGTATCAACGACGATCCTGGTTACATTTCCATGATTCATCATTGGAAGGGCAATACGAGTTTGTATATCAATGGCATCAAGGTAAAATTGGGGTAAAGTCTCGTGAATAAATCTAGGCAAAATTGAGTCCGAATATGTTGGGATATTCTGCGAGACAACTTCCATGAAGGCTTCCTTGATGTAAAGGGGAGCTGAAGAAGGGGGAAGAGGGTTTGTACGGGTATAATTGATGAAATCAGTCTTTAGGTAGAGTGAAAACGTCTCATTAATGGAGGAAGGGGTCCCGGTGAAGTATCTCTCAAAACCCCTTGTGAAGAAGATCTCAGATATACTTGACCCGACCTTGGCCAGCTCGTCCATGTTGATGTAACTCAGAGCACCCTGAATATCGCTGAACACTAGATCCAGCGGGGTGTATAACGGCGGGAAGACCCCCTTCTGGAAGGTCTTCAGGTATTGAATGATTTGCAGCGGTAAAGAGAGGAAAATGTAGTAAACGAATGTGAAAGCGATCCCCTTCCCCTTGTAAATAGTGGCAAACACAAGGATCAGCGGTATCGCGAGATAGAACGTGCTCTTGAAGAAGAGAAGTGAGACCGCGATTATCCCCATATTCATGGCAATTAACTGGAGGTTATTGGTGACCATGGCGGGGCATATGATGAAAGGAGCTATGATGAAGCTTAGAATTACTACTTTCTGCAGCGGCCCAGGGAATATCTGGAAGAAACCGATCCTTGACAGGTGGTATATCAACCCGAGGCTGATGAGCAGGCTGCCAGACATCATTCCGTACCACTTGTCCTTGTAAGTGGCCCACGCCACCAGGAATGCCACGATGAACGGGAGAGGCGTCGGGAGAAGGGGTATCAAAGTGAAACCTATACCCATCGAGACGAAGGTCACCACAAGCGTGATTACCCTACCCGTCTGCTCACTGAAATCCCCGTCCATAAATAAAGCGAAACTCATATCCAAGTATCCCCCAGTATGGTGCTAGGTGCGGTATCCTCCATTGAGCGCAAACATTGATGTCAAACTATTGTCGGGTCTCAGGGACCAGATTAGAGCAATTACCCCCGTGCTTCCAGATAAAGCTGTGGTTACAGTCGGCCAGTACGCACTTGATACCCTGAACGAGTCCGAGAAGCTCACGGAGGCTGACATATACACACTTCTTCGCGTACTTCATAGAAAAGATTTGCAGCATAGAACCGTTGAACTCGACCCAGAACACAGCCTACAGATGGATACCATGTACGAGCCCCACTACTGGTTTGACCTGGGATCATACCTGGAGGGGGTTGACCTTGATGCCATCCTGGGTAACCTGTTCTACGATTACCACAAGGAGATACTCAGCCTCAGCAACATCTCAGAGGGGGCAACGGCAGGTATCCTCCCCGCGATCCATAAACACCTCATGGGCAAAGAGAAAAGCACCCTCGGAGTATGCGTGTTCCCGTCCATGTCCCACAGCGGTGACGCCCTGTACAACGCGTTCAGCGCAGTGGGAATGATCAGGCGGGACGCATCAACCCCACTGATCCTGATAGACCAAGGAAAGCTGGAGGACTACAAGGGAGTCCACCGGGATGGGGATGTCCTGGCAAACATCGATGTACTGGACTATATCATCGAGCTCCTATTGGACAAGGAGGGCTTCATCAGGGACCTCAACAGGCTGTCCACATCATACAACATTGAATTATTCTCGGTCCTGATGGCATCAGGCTGTAGCATGGACATCTACGAGAACTTTAGGAATATTCTTGAGATCTCCCTTGAGCAGCCGCTGATGGATTTTGATATCACCACCGCTAAGATGATCTACGTCCTCGTGAAGGCACCGCTCAAGTTCAGGGACGAGCTGCAGAAAGGCCAGCTGGAGTACGAGGTAAGCACATGGCTCCAGGAGTCAATCGGCATCGACATCCCCCAGATATGCGAATCCCTCTTCGTGGACGAGTTCGGGGACCGGCTTGACGTTGTGATCCTGGTCGGCGGCTATGATACGAAGGAGAAATTTGCCAGCGTCCACAAGAGGATCGAGCGGTTCAGCAAGATGAACCTGGATCAGGGACTGGTAAAAACAGAGGACTGGGAAGAGATAAAGAAGATAATGCTGGGCTAGGAGTTCAGCTTCTTCTCAAGCCTCTCAAGAAGCTCATCAAGTGAGCCCTTGTGCTCCACCAGGAAACTCCTGCTGAGGCCGCTCTCGAACTCGCTTGCCTTCCTGTTCAGCCGCTCCATCTCGTCATACTGGGCGATATCCTCAATCTTGCCCCTTCCGGCGACGACGACGACGCGGATCACCCACGGGTCACGGCACTCGACAATCCTGACAGTGATGGTCTTGCCAACGTCTCCCGTGACGTACGCCGCCAGGGCGGTGTAGAGCTCCTGTGTCAGATCCTCGTCCCAGACACCCATCGGGGTCTGAACGGTTACCCACAGGTAGTCGCTGCGGTAGCTGCTCTTCATGCCCATGATGTTTGGGGTCCTGTAGATCCTGATTATGCTCCTCATATAGTCCTTGAAGTGGTCGATGTCCAGGATCTCGTTAAGGATTCCCTCCCTATTGAGCTGGTGCTCCTGCTCGGCCAGGATCTTGTATATGATCTTGCCCTGCTCGGCTCCCGTGAGCTCTGATGTCCTCTCGTAGAACCTGTTGCTCTTCATGATGCCGCTGAGCTTTTCCTGGTAGTCCTGTGTTAGCACGAGCACCTCGGTGAGCTTTTTCCTGTAATCGCTGGTGACCTCAAGCTTCATGGATAGCTCGTTGTAGTAATCGATGAGGGTATCGCTGGAGCCAAGCCCGTCGAGAAGGTGAAGCTCGTCTTCCTTGATGACCTGGAGCTCACGCTCGACCTCCCTGAGCTTTTCCCTGCTGTACTTTTTCTTGCCGAATAGGCTGAAGCCCTTGGACTCCTTCTCGTACTTGTTCCTGTCGAACTCCTTGCGCTTCCTCTTCTCCTCAACCCTGATGAGCTCGTTCTCGGTCTCCTCCCTCCTTGCCCTGAACTTGACTATCAGTGCCTGCAGGTAGGTCAGGTGCTCGTCGATCATCTTGATCTCGTCGCTGCTCGGTTTGATC
>CAYLJH010000024.1:0-15646 GCA_964383685.1 uncultured Candidatus Bathyarchaeia archaeon
GGAAGGAGGGAGGAAGCAAGTTCCTGGGGATAGACATGAACCTTGACCAGCTGAAGGAGCTAAAGTACGTCAGGGGGATGGAGAACCCCACTGAGTGCCTCCAGAACGTCTGCCGCTGGATGATAAAGCACGAGTACAGCGACACGGAAATCAAGAAGATAGTAGGAAAAAACGGGTTAGAGCTGGTTAAGAGGGTCTGGTAGGGGCCCCTACTGTTTAGGGGTCTTATCCCAGTTCTCCTCGGCTATGGCAAGCGGCACCTCAACGCCCTCGGGAAGCGGGGTGCTGTATGTCTTTCCGCCCATCCTGACAAGGTGATCCGCCTTTGCCTCTGCCAATATCCTCTCGTCAGTGAATAGCTCCAACGCAACGCCTGCCATAGTTTTCGCTGCGAACACGAGACTCTTGTGTCCGATGCTTGAACCTGATGTGGCTACGAACGCCCAGCTGTGGCCTGGTGCTCCCAGGACGGCGCTTGTGGTCCCGAACTCGATTGTCGGGCATATCCAGCTGATGTCCCCCACGTCGCTGCTTCCGGGACTCGTCTCCCCGTCGCCCAGCGGATCAAGGATATCAGTCATGAGGTGTACGTCCCTGTACTTTTGGTAGTCAGGTATCTTGTTCCTCTTGAGGACATCCATCTTGGCGTCAACGCTGAAGTTGGATGCGATCTCCTTCGCGAAGGTTAGCTCCTCCTCACTCCACTCCGGTGCTCCCACCTCCCTCATGTTCTTGACCACCAGCTCCGCCAGTGGCTTGTTGGGGATGATGTTGTACAGTGCGTCGAGGAACAGTACCTCCAACTCAGTCTCGGTCATCAACGCTGCCCCCTCGGCTATCTTGAGTATTCTCTTGTAGATAGGGTCAAGCTGCTCCCTCTCGGGTGCCCTGATGTAGTACCAGCTACGCGCGTAATCAGGCACCACGTTGGGCTGTCCACCGCCCTCCTCGATCACGTAGTGGATTCGTGCGTCGCTGATTATGTGCTCGCGGAGGAAGTTGACGCCGATGTTCATGAGCTCGATGGCGTCAAGGGCGCTCCTGCCCATCTCGGGGTTACCAGCAGCGTGTGCGGTCCTGCCCCTGTAGATGAACTTCACCCCGTTGACGGCGGTGCTTGATTTCAGGCTCGCTCCGTTCATGCTTGATGGGTGGTGGCTGAGGCAGGCGTCCAGCCCATCATAGTAACCGTCCCTTGCCATGAAGACCTTGCCGCCGTAGTTCTCCTCAGCTGGCGTCCCGAAGAACCTGATGGTTCCGGGGAGTCCTTCCTCCTCCATCAGGTACCTGAGGCCGACAACCACTGCCAGCGCGGTTGCACCGTGGACGTTGTGGCCGCACCCGTGACCTGGTGCGCCTTTGACCAGAGGGTCTTGCGTTGATGATATCTTGTTACTGATTCCGGGCAGGGCATCGTACTCGCCCTGGAACCCGATCACGGGTTTCCCTGATCCCCACTCGGCTACAATAGCGGTGGGCATCTTTGCGACGCCCAGTTGAATCTTGAACCCATGCTTCTCCAGCTTTTCGGCTATGAGTTTACTTGATTTTGTCTCCACGAGACCCAGCTCGGCGTACTACCAGACCTTGTCAGCTACCTCGATGAACTCGTCCTTGTGCTCATCGATCCAATTCCATGCCTTTTCCTTTAGCATACAATTGAGTTGCTGGGTGAATGTAAAAGATTGGCGCAGTGAGAATGGGTCTTGGCTATCGGGATTGAGTGCAATATTTTATCAAATCATCAGGTAACTCCTCATGGGGTATTGTAATGAGTTCAGGTTTGGAAGAAATTGGCTTCGAGGTCGTGGAGGGTTGGGGTAAGTTGCCTAATGGCTGGAGTTTCGGTCACGTGATAGGATGTGCCGTTGACGCTGATGACAATGTGTACGTCCTCAACAGGGGGGAGCACTCGATGGTGGTCTACGACAGGGATGGCAAGGTGAAGGGTTCATGGGAGGTCAAGCTACCCACGTCCCACGGACTGCACATCGAGGGCGATGTGGCGTACGTCGCTGATTACCACAGGCACACGGTACAAAAGTTCACGCTAGACGGGAAGCTGCTTGAGACATGGGGAACAGAGGATGTGGCAGGCGAGGAGGGGAAGCCGTTCAACAGGCCAACCGATATTGATGTCGCGCCGTCAGGCGCGATATATGTATCCGATGGCTACGCCAACTCAAGGGTTCACAAGTACTCGGCGGACGGGGAGCTGCTGCTCTCGTGGGGAGAGAAAGGCACCGGGCCGAGCCAGTTTGATATCAGCCACGACGTAACAATAGCGGCGGACGGACGTGTCCTCATTTGCGACAGGCAGAACCACAGGATTCAGACCTTCACCGCTGACGGGGAGTACATCACCGAGTGGGGCGGATTCAAGCAGCCATGCAGCGCCACCATCGACAAGGACGGCTACGTGTACGTGACCGAGCTACAGGCAAGATTCAGCATTCTCGACAAGGAGGGCGTCCTGGTTGCAAGGTGGGGAGGAGAGCCCAGCTTGGAGCCGGGTCTGTTCATGAACCCCCACTGCGCCTGCATTGACTCCAGGGGAGACCTCTACGTCGGGGAGACCCTTGAGGGGAGCAGGATACAGAAGTTCAGGAAGCTGTGAGGCAGGTAACTGCTTTATCATCATACATCCACATCTAACCCATGAAAAGAGAGGCGATTGACCGTTTACGGGTCCTCGGTGTGGCGTCAGGGATCAGCGGATGGCTGGTGATCCTGGCGTCAATCCAGAGAAACCCATGGTTCGTGTTCACCGAGCACGCATTCAGTGATCTTGGTGGGTCCATGGCACCCGATGCATGGCTTTTCAGCAACGGCATGATACTCACGGGGCTTATGACCATTCTCTACGGCGTTTACCTTGTACATGTCTCGTTCAACAAGCCTACGACGGTGGGGGCGGCGTTCCTCATGATCACAGGGATGTTCCTGACGCTGATCGGAGTCTTTCCATCTGGAACGGAGCCCCATTTCATAGTCTCGGTTTTGTTCTTCATCATGTCGGACCTATCGATCCTTGCATGGGGCACTGGATTGATTGGGGGGAAGCAGGACGTTTTTGGGAAGATTTTCGTGGGAATGGGTTTATTGGGGCCCGTATTGACCGTGGTTATCCCCTGGCCGTCAACGGCTGTGGTCGAGGCATTCGGGATTATGATAACGAATATCTGGGTCGCCCTGATGCTCATGAACCCTCAAGAGAGAGGCGCGTGAGCGGTCTCGCCTATCCTCAGGAACCTTGGAGGACTGGAGGTTATGTCCTTGAAAAGGGCGTCAACCCTGTAGCCCTGGAGGTCCCCGCCCGTGTTCCAGCGATATGTCTGGTTGAAGGGCCCGTTCCAGTACCTGCTATCGGGCCCAAGTCTGTCGGCTATCATCCTTTTCGCCGACGTGCTGGAGCCGTCAAAGTATAACCGCGTCACCTCAAAGCCCTGTAGCTCGTACCTGCCACGATCATACTGTAACTCGTCCCATGAGAGGGAGGCCCTCTGGTTGGCCCAGTCGGAGCGTACGTTAAGTCGATCAGGGAGCCCCTGCACAGGATTTGTTATCCCGATTGGAGGGCTTAGTGGGGGCGGAGGTATGCCGATTGTTGAGGGTGGAGCGCCCTGGGTCCTTGGCGGCTCCCCTGGCTGGGTTGCCATGTACTCGCCTCTCCGCATCCCAGGGTACTCCTCGCTCTTTGAGCCCCTGGTTGTGGCGGAGGCGTATGCCACGGTCAACACGATAATCCCTGTGGCTACAGTTATCGAGGTGCCCACTATCGCGGCCATGCGGCCCGAGAGCCCTATGAGCTCACCGATGAATGAAAAAGTGTAGATGAAGCTGTAGAAAGACTCGTAGATCATCGGGAACCAATCCATGGCTCCCCCTGACCCTTTTGATACCGCCCAGCTGCCCCTTAGCCCCTGGCCGTCCACGTATGTCCCTTCCCCACTTCCATTGGAGCTTATCGTCCCCGTGAATGTTGCAGAGCCACCGTAGGGGGATGGCCCTGTGAACCTGACGTTACCGGATGAGTCAACGGTCCCGCTGAACGCAGACGGGTTGCTTGAGATAACCCCGCCCCTGACGATGAAGCCGCCGTCCACGCGGTGCTCCTCCCACCCGTTGGGCCCGTTTAGATTGTAGACGTAGTTGTATGTGCCATCAAACGAGGCCGCTAAAACAGGAACAGACGTGGAGAAAATGACTAGCACAAGTACCGATAATAGGAGCCCCCGTTTCATGACTGCCAACACAATTCACCTAGACTACACATGAATAATCTTTGATATAAAGACAGTTTCGTTAGATTTGATAAACGGTCAACCGTTAAATGCCCCAATAATAATGAATAACTGGTTGTTATGAAAGAGGTCATTGATCTTCTCAAGAAACAGAAGGAAATCGAGCTGGGGCACGTGAAGGCACTCACGAAAACCATGAAGGACGTCGAGAACCCCATGATCAAGGTGGTTCTGGAGAGCATAGTCCACGATAGCAGGAAGCACGCGGCAATAGCACAGGCGTTGATTGATGTGGAGGCAGGTGCGGTCCCCCACAAGCTGGACATGGATCTTGGCCCAGCCACCAACTTTAACCAGAACATCAAGCAGCACGTCAGGGCCGAGATGGAGATGATCGAGATGCTGGGCGAGATAAAAGGGCTGGTCAAGGACGACAGGGTCCAGAAGTTCATCGATTATCTCATAGAGGAGGAGAACAGGCACCACAAGCTGCTGAAGGAGTTCAGCCTGCTACTTGACAGGGACAGCGTCAGCATGGACGAGTACCTCGGGCTGTTCCAGAAGTACATGATTGTACCGCCCTAGTTGGCGCTACTCCTTGTCCTTCAGGTGGGAGAGGTAGAACAGGTAGTCTGTGCCTACCCCTTCCTTGTCCATCATTCTCAGGGCGCTCATTATCTGGCCCCTGTGGTACGATGTGTGGACGACGTACTGTGTGAGGAAATCATCGTGGTCCACCTGCATCTCACCCTCACCTAGAAAGTTCGGGAACGTGGCGTCCAGGTCAATGTGGGTTGACGCGAAATCAACCAGCTGGCGGTCTATTTTCTCCCAGTGCTGCATTGCTTCCCGAATTTTCATGCCCGCTACACTACCAACGATCACACGGGGGTCAGCTTCATCGCCGTCAACGCGTACGCGTAGGTTGTATTCCACAGCTAGGATTGAATGGATGACGTGGCCCTTGATGCTGCCGAGAGGTGGGATCAAATCCCTACAGTACTCGTCCTCGGTGAGCTCAAGGAGCTGCCCCCTGACACGGTCATTGGCCCAGAGGAGGTAATCAGCGAACTTTACAGGGTCCATGGACAACGGTTGTTAGTTGAATAAAAGAGGTTATTGATGAGCACAAGGTCCTACTGACGGCCTGTGCTCCGGTTGCTCCCCAGGGTTTATCGTTTACCCTTGAGCTTCTGCCACGCCTCCTCGGCGATGGCCAGAGGGGGGGTGATATCATCGGGGATCGGGCAGATGTACTCGCGTCCACCTATCCGTTCCTCCTGCTCCTCCCATGCCTGCTTGATGATCTCGGGCTTTGTGAACAGGTCAAGGGCGCTCGCCGCCATGGTCTTGGCCGCGAACACCAGGCTCTTGTGGCCGATGCTCATGCCTGAGACCGATGTGAACCTCCAGTCATGGCCCGGTGCTCCCAGTACGTTGCACGAGGTGCTGAACTCCATGGTGGGGCACTGCCATGAAACGTCGCTGACATCGGTGCTTCCCTTGCTGACATAGCCATCGTTCCACGCGTCAAGGATGTCGGTCATGAGGTTGACGTCCTTGTACCTCTCTGGATTTGGTACGCCGTACTTCTTGAGGCCCGCCATCTTGGCATCTGGGTCAAGGGTCTTGGCTATCTCCGCCGCGAACGTCTCCTCCTCCTCTGTCCATCCTGGGTGTCCAACCTCCCTCATGTTGGCGGTCACAAGCTCGCTCAGCACCCTGTTGGGTATCTTGTTGTAGATTGCCGCGATGAGATCGATCTTCAGCTCGGTGTCGGTCATCATGGCGGCCCCCTTGGCGATCTTGTTGATCCTCCCCGCGATATGCGCCACCATGGACCTCTCCGGTGCCCTGATGTAGTACCAGCTACGCGCGTAATCGGGCACGACGTTTGGCTGACCCCCTCCCTCCTCGATGATGTAGTGGATACGGGCCTCCTGGATCACGTGCTCCCTGAGGAAGTTGACGCCGATGTTCATGAGCTCAATTGCATCAAGGGCGCTCCTTCCGTGCTCGGGGCTGCCCGCGGCGTGTGCCGTCTTGCCGAAGTACTCGTACTTGACGCTGTCAACAGCGTTGCTTGATGCCAGCCCCGCGACGTTGTAGCCGCTGGGGTGGTGGCTGAGGCAGACGTCAACTCCCTTGAAGTAGCCGCTCCTCACCAGGTAGACCTTGCCGTCATAGTTCTCCTCGGCAGGGCTTCCAAAGCACTTGATGGTGCCCTTCATGCCCTCCTTCTCCATGACGTAGCGGGCCGCTATGGCCGCCATGAACCCCGATGTGCCGTGTACGTTGTGCCCGCAGCCGTGGCCAGGGCCGTCAACGACCTCCCACTCCTTGTACGGGACGGGCTTGTTGCTGATACCTGGCAGGGCATCGTACTCGCCCATGAACCCGATTACAGGCTTTCCCTCGCCCCGGGTGGCAACGAACGCGCTGGGCATCCCGGCGACGCCGTGCTCGACCTTGAAGCCGTGTTTCCTTAACGTATCGACGTGTATCTGGGCGGACTTGTGCTCGACCATGCCCAGCTCCGCGTAACCCCATATCTTGTCGCTGACCTCGATGAACTCGTCCTTGTTATCATCGATCCAGCTCCATGCCTTGTCCTTCATGATAATCAGTGATACTGGGAATCGTATCTGTATAAAATCTGGCTCGAATCGCACCGATTTTATTGGACGGTTCAGTATGTTTGAGGGAACGACATTGAAGGTAGTAGGCATAATCGGCGGGCCCAAGCTTGACGGCAACACGTACAAGCTGGTACGGGCGGTCCTGGACGGCGCGCTTGACGCGGGCCACACCGTGGTGACCTGGAGGCTCAGGGACATCTACATCGGTCACCTTGGGCACTTTGCGGACGAGCTGATCCCGCCCATCGATGATTTCGAGAAGATGAAGGCGGACCTGGAGTCCATGGGGGCACTGGTCATCGGCTCACCCGTCTGGTACGGCCACGTTGACACAAGGACGTTCAACTTCATCAACAGGACGTACGCCTACAACAAGCACTACAGCGAGGAGAACGCCAAGAAGTGGCCAAAGGCGAAGGCAGTGAACGTGCTCACCTACGGAAGGGAGGAAGAGGACGCCTACGACAACATCCTGGACTGGTACAAGATGGTCTGGGACAATTACGGCATGACCGAGTCAATAAACATTGTAGCGGCTGGAACCGGGGATAACCCCGTCGAGGACAGGCCCGAGCTCATCGAGAGGTCTAAAGAGATCGGAAGAAACCTCTAGTTTTTTACAGCCAGGAGCCTCAACCGGTTCTCATCCAAGGTTTTCAGGTACTTGACCCCGTTTTCATCGAGTTTGCGGACAAGGTACGCCTGATCGAAGGCCCTGAGCCTTGAATAATCAGAGAGCTCAGTTGTCTCACCATCCTTTGTTATCGCGTACCTCCACTCGGTGGTCCACTTTTTGTGGTCATCGGTCCAGTCGATGTTCCTGAAGCGTCTCTTTATCACCATGTCCGGGAACTCTGTGATGGATTCCTGCCATTCGCTGTGCCTTGTCACGTCAGTCAACCCCGCGTTGAGGTTGTCAAAGATGAGAACGCCGCCATCTGTGAGCATCCTGTTGAAACTGGATAGCGCATTGTCAACGTCCTCCTCGGTCTGCATGTACGTGAAGCTGGAGCCGAGGCAGAGAACGGCGTCGTAGACCCCTGATAGGGTTATGTTCCTCATGTCCATCTGGAGTAGTCTGCCTTTCACCCTCGGCCTTGCTAAATCAAGCATGGCGGGGCTCAGATCGATGCCAGTGACATCGTATCCTGCCTCCTACATCAGCCTCATGAACACGCCCGTTCCACACGCGGCTTCCAGAACCTTGTTTACATTATATTTTTCAAGTATCGGTTGAAGCTCGTTGAATAGGCTCTCATAACTCCATTGTTTCTGGTATATGCGGTCGTAGATCCAGGCCAGATCATAGTATAGTTTCTCAGAAGATTTCTGGTGTCCGGATCGGAATATTATCCCTCATTTTCACCGTGGTTACAGTGTAGTTTCTCTGATTTAAGGTTCAAGATAGGAGAAATATAGTCCTAGGGCATAATGGTTCTTGGTGTCTTCGTGGTCGATGTTTTAGAGATAAGGGACGGGGTGGAGCTCAGGAGCCAGCGGCTCAAGCTCAGGGTTCAGTCATGGGGCGAGAACAGCCTCAGAGTAAGGGCGACGATTCTCAGCGAGATCGATGACAAGCTGGACTGGGCGTTACTTGAGCCGAAAGAGTCCACGGTCAAGGTTGATATCAATGAAGGCTCGGTCTCTGTGGAGAACGGGGCAATCACCTGCTTAATCAAGCTGAGCCCGGATAGCATCTCAAGCCAGCCATGGAGCATGAGCTTCAACGAGACCCACACCGGGAAGGAACTCACCGCCGAGAACCACCATAGGTTCAAGCGGTGGAGGGGCGTGTACCTGAAGCCAAGGGGCGGCGACTCGTTCGCCTGCGAGGCACGGTTCAAGGCTTACGAGGGCGAGCGCATCTACGGCCTTGGGCAGCACCAGCACGGCAGGCTCGACAACAAGGGCTGCGTCATCGAGCTGCTTCAGCGGAACACCGAGGTATGCATACCGTTCATGGTGAGCCCCAGGGGCTACGGCTTCCTCTGGAACAACCCGGCCGTGGGCAGGGTGGAGTTGGGGCACAACGGCACAAACTGGGTCGCGGACAGGACCAGACAGATGGATTACTGGATCACCGCCGGGGGTACCCCTGCCCTGATCATGAGGCAGTACGCAGAGGCAACGGGATACCCGCCCATGATGCCCGAGTACGCCACGGGTTTCTGGCAGTGCAAGCTCAGGTATCAGACACAGGACGAGCTCATGGCGGTGGCAAAGGAGTACAGGGAACGCGGACTGCCCCTGAGCGTCATCGTGGCGGACTTCTTCCACTGGACACTCATGGGGGATTGGAAGTTTGACACAGAGAAGTGGCCCGACGTGCCTGGGATGGTGGAGGAGCTGGAAGAGATGGGCGTGAAGCTCATGGTCAGCGTCTGGCCCACCGTGAACCAGCTCAGCGAGAACTTTTACGAGATGAAATCAAAGGGCTACCTTGTAGGCACAGAGCACGGTGACGAGTCACACACCCAGTTCATGGACCAACGCCCCGAGGGCCCTCTGCACATGTACTACTACGACGCTACTAACCCCGATGCTCAACGCTATGTCTGGGGCAAGATCAAGGATGGCTACTATCAGCACGGCATCAGGACATGGTGGCTGGACGCCTGCGAGCCCGAGATATACCCCCTGAGCCCCGAGAACCTGCGGTACCACATCGGAAACGGCGAGATGGTGACCAATATCTACCCCATGCTCAACAGCAAGGCGTTCCACGACGGCATGACGGCTGAGGGGGAGGACGAGATCATACTCCTGACCCGCTCCGCGTGGGCGGGTAGCCAGCGGTACGGTGCCCTCCTCTGGAGCGGCGATATCCCAAGCACTTTCGAGTCGCTAAGGACACAGGTAACCGCCGGCCTCAACGTCGCAATGAGCGGCATCCCGTGGTGGAATACCGACATCGGGGGCTTCCACGGCGGCGACCCCGAGGACCCCGGCTTCAGGGAGCTTCTCATCAGGTGGTTCCAGTTCGGCGTGTTCAGCCCCGTCATGAGGCTGCACGGCCACAGGATGCCCACTGTCGGAGTCACGGGTGGCCCCAACGAGGCTTGGAGCTTCGGCGAGGAGGCGTACGGCATCATCAAGGGGTTGCTTGAGCTCAGGGAGGAGTTGAGACCATACATCCTCGACCAGATGAGGGAGGCGCACCTGACCGGCGCGCCGGTGATGAGACCCCTGCACTATGATTTCCCCGATGACCAGCAGTGCCACGTGGGGGACCAGTACATGTTCGGGTCAAGGATCATGGTGGCACCGGTACTTGAGGCCGGGAAGCGGTCGCGGAGCCTGTACCTGCCCGGTGGGTCCAAGTGGAGGGAAGGCGACACGGGCAAGGTCCACAGGGGAGGAGTCTGGATCGAGGTAGACGCGCCCCTCGGCAGGATTCCCTATTTCTACAGGGAATAACCCTTAAACAGAGCCAAGCCTGATTTCCGTAGAACGATATGAGCCAGACCATGGACATTTACTCGATTCTGCTGTTATCAGTGGGGCTCGCTATGGACGCGTTCAGCGTCGCGCTTGTCGCGGGTTTCGGTATGGGCAAGGTCAAGCTGGCTGACTCGCTGAAGATCAGCGGCACCTTCGGGATAGCCCACGTCATAATGCCCACGGCGGGCTGGTTCCTGGGCTCAACGGTCCTGGACCTGATCCAGAGGTGGGACCACTGGATCGCGTTCGTTCTGCTGGCCATCGTAGGCGGTAAGATGTTGAGGGAGGGGCTTGACAAGAATACAGAGGAGATCGACGCAAAAGAGCTGCTGGGAATGGCAAGCCTGTTGATGTTCACGGTTGCGGTAAGCATTGACGCTCTGGCGGTTGGCCTGAGCTTCAGCGTTCAGGGGCTCAGTATCTGGGTCCCTAGCCTGTACATGGGCGCGGGGACGCTCATTTTCACGTTCGTTGGACTGAATATCGGTAACAGGACGGGCCAAAAGTTCGGAAAAAGGGCCCAGGTCTTCGGCGGGCTGGTTCTGATACTCATCGGGCTCAGGATTGTGCTGGCCCACATGGGTCTGCTAGGATAACTTGTTCAGTAGCTCGGGGAGCTGGGACAGGTTTTTGATGACGCCGTCGGTACTGAACGAGCTTATGGTCTCCTCGTCGTAATCTCTTGTGTTGATGAGCACAAAACGTGTACCCGCCGCCTTCGCAGCCAAGGCGTCGTGATCGGAGTCACCTACATAGATTACGTCATCCCTTCCGCAGAGCGCCTTCATCCTGTTGATGGGTTCGGGATTGGGCTTGATGTAGTCACAATCATCCCTGGTTATGGACCGGGGGAAGAACTCGCCGAACTTGCCATAATCATCGCTGTTGCTCAGCCGATCATACGACGTCCTGGATGCGGTTGTAACAAGCCCCATCTCGTATCCCATGGACTTTAGGGCGTAGAGACCTGCCAGTGTGCCGGGTAGAAGGACGCTCATCTCATGCTCGGACCGCTCCTGAACCATGAATGGACCATTGATCTCGTAGATGACTGCCTGGACCTCCTCCTGACTCCGCCCGTCCTCCTCCAGATAGCTTCTCACCCTGTTCCAGATGTGGGCCATCCGGTTCATGCCAGTTATCTCCTCGACAGGGACGCCGTGGCTCACAGCGATCTCTTTCATCCGGACCTTGATGGACATGTACGGCGTGTGATGGGTGATGGTCCCCCTGTACTTGGGCCTGTGCTTCAGGATAATCAGGGTACCATCCATGTCGAAGAGGAGAAGGGGCTTCAAGGACGGCACCTAGTTGAGGATCGCCTCATCCAGACTCATCCTCTCGGATTTCAGTGTCTCCTCATCGGGCCATCCGATGATTATGTGGTTCCTGCTGGTCATGGTCGGGCTCAGGTTGAAGTGCTCCCTGAGTTTATTCTGGGTCTCCTCTCCGTGGGTGAGCCAGCAGTGCCCCAGCCCGAGGGCGTGGGCCATGAGGCTTATGTGGTCGGCCGCTGCACCGGCGTCGAAGTACAGGTTCTGGGGCACGAACTTCTCAAACCGCATCGTGTGATACATGCTGAGCTCCTGGAGAACCACGATCATGACGCAGTTCTCTATGGGGATATCGCTGCTCACCAACTTTTGCTCCTCTGGGTCCCTGAGAACAAGGAAACGGGTGCAGCCCACGTTACAGCCATGGGGGGCGTACAGCCCTGCCTTGAGGATACGCCTGATCATGTGGTCTGGCACGGGGTCGGGCTTGAACTGCCTGATGCTCTTCCTGCCGTAGATGAGCCGCTCGATGGTCTCGGCATCGGCCTCGGAAAAGCTCTCCCATGGGGTCACCGCCAGCCCAGGTTCCTTTCCATCCCTCATCCTCCTCGCGGCGTCGATGTACTTGATGCACCACTGGATATCAGGGGGGTCAGTGGGGAACCCGCGACTCTCCCAGATCTCAAGGAGCTTCCCCGCCACGACGCCATAGTCATCAGGCATCTCGTAGTTGCCCTTGAGTATCCTGTAGTAATAGACCTCGATGGTGTGGTGGGTCCTCTCGTGGAACACCGCCCGCAGGTCGTCCTTCTTCATGGACATGAGCTGGCCCTCGGTGTAGCCGTGGACCTTGAACGTTTCACCCAAAAATGTCACCTGGTTATCAGGTGTGCAGGGGGTAAATGACACTTGCGGGGACGGTTTTTAAGACGACGGGGTTAACTAGATGGCATGAGCGAGAAGGTCTGCACTGGCCAGGTCTGCATCGTCACGGGTGCTAACTCCGGGATAGGATACCACACCGCCAAGGGGCTCGCCGAGAAGGGGGCCACCGTGGTCATGGTGGTTCGCAACATGGACAAAGGCGAGAAAGCCATGGATGAGATCAAGCAGGCCACGGGCTCAAGCAGCATCTACCTGATGTACTGCGATGTCAGCGACATGGCCAGCGTGGACAAGTTCACCGAGGCGTTCAAGGAGCGTTTCATGTGCCTAAACGTCCTCATCAACAACGCCGGCGCGGCGTTCAGCAAGCGCCAGGTGACTGAGGCGGGCTTTGAGAAGACCATCGCGACCAACTATCTGGGCATGTTCAGGCTGACACATAACCTGCTGCCCACGCTGAGGGAGACGGCCCCGTCCAGGGTCATCAACATCGGCTCCGGGATGCACAAGACGGGCAAGATGAATTTTGATGACATAATGATGGAGAAGGGCTACGGAGGCATGAAGCAGTACGCCAACTCCAAGCTCATCGTGACCACGTACACTAACGCCTTGGCAAGGCGGCTGTCAGGGACAGGCGTGACGGCAAACGTCGTCGAGCCAGGATTCGTGGCCACCAACCTTGGAACCAACATGGGCGGGCTCTGGGACAGGATCGCGTTCACCATCGTCAGGCCAATCCAGACAAGCGCCGAGAAGGGGGCGGAGACCAGCCTTTGGGCCGCCACTGACCCGGACCTATCGGAAGTGTCGGGCAGGACCTTCGCCAAGAAGAAGGAGAAGGAGCCATCGGAGGTCGCCCACGACGAGGAGATACAGGACAAGCTCTGGGACTGGACGCTAATAACCCTCAGAGGACAACCTGATTAACTCGGACATACTCAGGCCCTCTGGCATCTGATAATCCTCGATAATTTTCCTGACCCAGGGTTTCCCTTCCATGACATCATCCGGTTCCGTGAGGAGCATCGAGACAGCATCAGCGAACCGGAGGCTGTGGTCGAGGAGGGAACTGGGCTGATGCCCTGATCGGTGGTCATGAGCCTTAATCGCATGAAGGACCGCGTCGTCCAGTAGACCAGCAAGTGCCTCAGCCGCCTTGACCCCATGGCTCCCTCGGTCATCGACGGTGGCATCATAGTCCAGGTCGTGGAGCAGCCCAGCCAACTCCCATTCAGTCACATTTTCTCCATGGGCATCAGACAGAACGACCATGATCCTGGAAACATGAAGGGAGTGCTCCCGCCTCGATGACTTCTCGATGAGCCTGAGAGCATCTTCCCTTTCCATGGGGGACGATAACCGCTCCCGTTGGTTAAGGATTTGGAGGGGTTTCAGGCTCCCTTGGCCTGAAGAACGCCCAGAAGAGCCCACCGTTGATTACCATCAATACGGCACCCGTGAAGAAGGGGAGGGTCATGCTGATTGACTCGAACATGTAACCGGACAAGGTAGGGGCAATAGTCCTCACGCCCATCCTCGCCGAGTTACTGATGCCAATTGCCGTAGCCGTCTCCTCCGGTGAAACCATACCTGACGCAAAGGTCTGCCTGATGGGCATCGTGAAGAGGACGATGATCCTGTTCACCACCATAAAGAATACGGCCATCGGGTACCAGCTTGATAGGGCGAACAGCACGGTCACCCCTGCCGACATCATCCTGGTCGCGACAATTGTCGGAATCGCGCCGTACCTTTCAACCACCCTTGGAGTAACAAGGTAGGTGAATATGCTCAGGAACCTGGCGAAGGCGTAGATGGGCCCGAGGATATCTGTGCCCACCATGAACCGCTGGAAAAAGTACAGGGTCATGAGGCTGTCAATCATGCCCCAGCCCAGGCCGCTTGTGCTGCGAGTGAGGCTGAACTTGGCTATAACGCCCCAGTTCTTGATCCCTGGACCCTTTTCCTGATTCCCACCGCCCCTAACTACTCTCTCACTCTCTTTCAGGGGGAAAAGGAAGACCAAGGAGACCAGGTTCACCGCCGTGCAGGCCCACCAAAGCAGCTGGTGAGCTGATACAACGTCATACGCTAAACGGTTCTCAAGCAGGATGGGTAATCCACCCAAGCTCAGCCCGATTGTCGATGCTATGCTGTTGGTGATCGCCAGGGTGCTGTAGATATTGGGCCTGTCCTGGGCCTCGACCTTGTCGGTGATGTAACCTGATACCACAGGTTGGCCAGCTCCCACGCCCTCCCCCATGGCTCCGAGGCTCTGGGCGAGTGCAAGCATCCAGAAATCCGTTGAAACCGCAAACAGGACTGTACGGCCGGCTGCGAAAAGGGTCCCCAGAATCAGGAACGGTTTCCTGCCGTACCTGTCGCAGAGATACCCGAATGTGATGTGGTGGATGGTGCTGAGGAAGGTCGCGATGCTCAGCAGGAGACCGATCTCTACCGGGCTGAAGCCCAGCAACGCGAAATAGATGGCCCTGACTACCTGCAGGAAACCCATAACGATTCGGCGGGTGAACATGCTCCCTGTGAGGAGGTTCATGTCCCTGCCGAAGCCAACCCGGAGCCGTTTAACTGTCTCCAACGTTAACCGAAGACTTTCTTGAACCTCTGAACGATGATCTCAGCGTCCCCGGGCTGCAGGCTGATGGCGTTAATAATGAAGTCGTTGCTCCTCCCCCAGTTCCTAACCCAGACCTCGGGGTCGCCCTCCCTCAGTGCCCTGATCACCTTGTTTGTCTCATCGATATCCAGGTCAAGGGTGACCTGGAGCCCGATTGTGTGGTACGCCGTGCCCTCGCCTGATTTTGGATAGTACTGTATCCTTGCGTCTTTGAGGCCAGGCAGGTCCTTGATGCCCTTCTCGATCTTGCGCACCTTCTCCCAGGCCGGCTGGAATCGTTCCTTGTCATGGTCTATCTCCATCCACTCGTCGAAAGCAACGAGCATACCGATGACCTCCTGCCTGTCAAGCTTGTACCCCCTGCCAAGGCTCCTGTAGAAGCCCCCTTGCTCCTTTGGACCGGCCTCCGCTCCGATGAAGCTGTGTAACGCAATGGCGTCTATCAGCTCCTTCCTGCCGTAGATGTAGCCCGTGCTGTTTGGACCCCCGACGTACTTGCCGCCCACGGCTACATGATCGCAG
>CAYLJH010000025.1:0-15642 GCA_964383685.1 uncultured Candidatus Bathyarchaeia archaeon
GGGGTCTTTTAAACCCTTCCCAGCGTAATTTGACATAAAATGCCTCAAAGAATCGCATATAGTGTATTTACTTGGATAATTACAAATTGTTGAGATAAATGCATCAATGATGTGACAGAAGAGGGACGTTAGTCCTCTTCAACGAGCACGGTACAGATGTCGTTCTCGCCCCACAGAACCTTGTCAATGGATATAGTGGCGATCGCTGAGCTGTACTCCGCGATGATCCTCAGCTCCCACGCGATCTCGTTGACGTGGGCGACGAGCTCAGGGTCATGGTTCTGCTGGAACTCCTTGAGCAATGACTCCTCTTCCTGGCCCACCGCGTCGTAGAGGTCAACGGCGTCGCTGGCGACCTTCAAGTCACCGGAGAAAACGCTCTTCATGGCCTGGTCGAACATCGTGAACACGATCAGGCCTATCTGGCTGAGCCTCTCGAACAGGTCCTCGTCATTGTCTGTCCTCTTCTCCTCCATGGCTAGGATATTATGGGCAATAGCGTTGAGCCTGTCCCCGATCATCTCAAGGTACCACGCGATCTGGTTGAACTCCATGACCTCCATGGGGTCAACGATGCCAATGGCCTCGGAGACAACCCTGTTCTGCTGGGCCGATGCAAGCAGCCTCACAAGCAGCCAGAAGATTGTGTCCGCCTCGTGCTCCCTTTCTATGGCGTCCTTTGCCAGCTCCATGTCCCTGTCCATGAGGGCGTCCATGCTCTCCTTGAACATGATGCTGGTGATGACGTTCAGCCTCTTGATAACGGTCTCCAACGGGAAGTTCTTGGGATCGACGCTGCACTGGAGGAGAAGGTGCCTGTCGCTCTCCTCGATGATGCCGATGCCAAGCAGTCTCTGGGTCACTGCCCTGATGGCCTGGATCTGCTCCCTCATGAGACGCCTCTCGGACTCCACCCTGACTAGATTCCTTCCAAGGACATAGTTCCCCACTATGACCCTGGCTAGCACCTTGGTGTTATCACACAGGTCCACATGGACCACATGTACGCTGTTGTCCTCGATCTTGCTGGGTTCCGGTGTAATTCGTAACGCTCCGTCGTTCTCCTCATTGATGAAAACGATGTCCCCTTTCTTGATCCCCGTCTTTTTTGCCCAAGCCATGGGTAGCGAGACGGATAGTGTCGAATAGCCGACTTTTTGTACTTTCCTAGGCTCCATTTGTATCATCGAAATTCCCTCATTAATCTTGAATCATATCATCTAACCATAATAAACTCATACCGAGTTGATACTGAGAGTAAATTGTAATTATGGTCATTACTTGCCTTTTATCAAGTATGCCGTAATATAAACATAGCCATTACAGAAAACACGATATATAAACAATAATATCTCTAGAAAACAGGGCCAAAGCCGAGCAAACTCGGGAACGCAGGCAGGTAAATCCGTGCATAGAGTGCTGCAGAAAAGAAAAGGATGATCGCGGCCAGGACTATTTTATCGGTCCCAGTCAAACTGAGCTCATACAGGTTTGTCCGGTCCTCCGTTGCCCCGAACGCCCTCGACTCCATGGCCTCTGCCAGCTCAAGGCTCCTCCTGATACTGTTTATTATCAGCGGGAGCAGGATGGGGATATAGTTCCTGATCCTCTTTAGGAAATTGCCCTTGTCCAGCTCAAGGCCCCTGCTCCTCTGGGCGTCCATGATGGTCTGGGCCTCGTCGGCCAGGACGGGCACGAACCTGATTGCAGTTATGAACGCGAAGTTAAACTCGTATGGCACCCTGGCCTTCTCAAGGGCCAGGCTCAGCTTGTCAGGGGAGGTTGTGATGAAGAAGACGCTGAAGCTGGTAACAAGCACGATGAAACGCATGGTCAATGACAGCGAGTACTCCACAAGGTCCCATGTCAGGTTGCCGTCCCGGAAGTAGTAGAAGCTGATCATGTTGGTCACAAAGATGAAGCCCGAGATGAACGCCGCGCCTTTGATTGATTTAGACCACTCGCTGAACACCTTGGCCTTCAACACGATCGGGATCTGGATGAGGAAAACGAATGCAAGCGGCACGATGTGGAGGAACATAACGGAGGTTGAGAAGAACACGAGAGTCATCATGAACTTGACCCTGGGGTCCAGGTTGTGGATGGCGGTGTCGCCGCGGGTAAACCGCAGGCTCTCCAGGAGACTCATCCCTCGGCCTCCTCGATCTTCCTCTTGAGCAGCATGTATGCCTCATCTACGTCAACGACATCCTTGGGCAAGCCATACGGCCCCAGGTCATTGAACAGCCGGGTAATCTCGGGCTGGGCAACGCTGCACTGGGCCAGCAGATCGGTCTGGTTCATGATGGATTTCGTTGATCCCTCCGCCACAATTTTCCCCTGGGCCATCAGCACTATGTGAGGTTGGCTCTCGGCGACGAACTCCACGTCATGGGTGACTATCACGACGGTCTTGCCTTGGGTCCTCAGCTGGGTTAGGAAGTGACGGAGCCGCTCCTTCTGCCCATAGTCCTGGCCAATGGTGGGCTCATCAAGCACCAGTACATCAGGGTCCCAAGCCAGAACAGATGCAAGCGCCACCCTCTTCCTCTCACCCCCGCTGAGAATGAACGGGCTGCTCTCGCGGTACTTTTCGAGATCAAGGAGGTTCAAGGCCCATGTCACCCTCTTCTCGATACTTTCCTCGGTCATTCCAAAGTTCCGCAGCGCGAACGCGATTTCCTTCTCCACTGATTCCTCGAAAAGCTGGTCGTCGGGGTTCTGGAACACGAGGCCCACCCTTCTGGCTAGCTGTGCGACGCTCCGCTTTGAAATGTCATCGCCGTCTAGGGTTATAGAGCCCTCCTTCGGTCTGAGCAATCCGTTGAAATGCTTCACCAGCGTGGTCTTGCCCGCCCCGTTCTCGCCCATGATAGCCACATAGTCGCCATGGTGGATTGTCAGGTCCACGCCCCTGAGAGCATGTACGTTACCGGGGTAATCGAAAACAATGTTCTTCGCCTGTATCAGAGGCGAGTGGGGGTGCTCACCCACCAGGTCAAGCATATCGGGTGGAATCAATGATTTCTTGCTCGTGAATTCCTTTTTCTTCAAACATGCCGTGATCTGTTCGTAGAACTGGGTTGATGTCAGGGGCAGTTCGGTGAACATGGTCTCGCGGTCTTCGAACCGCTTGGCCAGCTCAAGAATCCTCGGGATACCGACTCCCAAGAGCCTTGTGTCTTCCTGTGCCAGTATCAGACCTGGCTTTCCATCGCTCCTCACGCGCCCGTCATCAAAGACGATGATCCTGTTGACGTACTTTGCCGCGATATCAATGCGGTGCTCGATGATTATGATGGTCATCCCGTACTCCTTGTTCAGTTTGTCCAGCACATCGAATATGTGCTCGGCACCCACGGGGTCCAGGAAAGAGGTTGGCTCGTCCATGACTATGATGCTGGGATGCATAGCCAGCACTGACGCGATGGTCAACCTCTGTTTCTGGCCGCCTGACAGCTCATGAGTCGCCCTCAGCCTGAGAGCCTCTATACCCGTCGTCTTGGCGGCCCAATCGATCTCTTTCTTCATCTCGGCCTTGGCAATTCCTAAATTCTCCAGCCCGAACGCGATGTCCTTCTCCACCGTGAGGGCGAAGATCTGGTTGTCGGGGTTCTGGAATATCAGGCCGATGTGCCGTGCTAGCTCCATTGTGGAGTGCTCCGCCACGTCCAGCCCCGTGATGTGGACAGAGCCAGTCAACGTCCCGTTGTAGAACTTGGGGATTAAGCCGTTCAACGCCCTGCAGAATGTAGTCTTGCCGCACCCGCTTGGCCCCGTCAGAAGTATAAACTCGCCGGCTTCGATGGAGATACTGATATCCTCTAGCGCCGGCTTGGAGGCGTTCGGGTACGTATATGACAGGTTTTTGACTTCGACGATTCCCAAGGCAGGTTTTCACCGATTGTCGATATTGAACCCAGCCCACATATTATAGTTTACTCTATACTATTTCACGAGATTTGCTTTTGGATATTAGTTCAGTTAGAGTGGAGAGTAGTTTTTGATGATAGGACTCGACATCGCCATTACCGTTGAAACCAGCAGCAGTTGGATGCCCGCTTCCCTGCCCATCAAATGACTTGGAAATCTCGACGATTATCTCCCCAAGGTGAATTGATGTTTTATCGTAGAATCGCTGTGTGCTCCTGAGGCTGGACCTCAGTGCTCCCCTGTTTTCTCCTGTAACGATAGCCACATCAGCCCCGAGTGATAAAAGCCCACGCGCGCCCGATGCCTGGTATGAGCCCAGATGACTGTAAGCTATAATCCAGCCACCTTTTTGATAGGTCTTGGTTCTCTGAACTGCCTTGATCCTGGCAATTTTCTCGGGTAACCCATAATTTGAGTTGAAGAGTTCTCGGATCGAGGACATGTTCCCTGTTATCTCAAGAAGCTCAGATACAGCTCTATACGTCGGAGCGGCTCCGATTGAGAAAAATTTTGTGTCGAAGGTAATGCCAGCCAGTAACGCTTTCGCAGAGGTGACTGATGGAGTCAAATCATGCTCTTTGAACAGGAGATACACGAGTTCGGATGCGGCCCCAACCCCCTCATCGATCATATAGAAATCGGATAACTCCTCATACTCGGGGTTCCTACTATGATGGTCAATGACGAGTAGGTTGAAGTCGCATTCCCTGACCTTTTCCTCCCAGTCCCCAAGCTGGTTGAGGCTCCCCGTGTCAACGATAATCAGGGTGTCGAATGAGCCGCTATATTTCTCTCTGACCTCAAGTCCAAGCAACTTGATGATGCGCTCGGAGAGGGTACTGATATCGGCGGGCATGATGCAACTAACCTTACTGGAAGGGGATAGCCTCTCGACGAGTTCCTTGATTCCAGCGGCTGACCCTATGGCATCAGGGTCAGCATTATGGTGGCCGAGGATAACAACTTCACTGCCGATTAAATCAATGAACGAGCCCATGGTAGACACTAGAATATCTATTGGTTAAAATGTTTAGAGGGTTTATTGGGGGGGCATGCCCAGCTCTTTCTGAAGAGTTGTCTGGATCGTGGTCATCTTCTCCTTGGTCTTGTCCTCCTGCTTGGCCAGGACCTTGAGCCTCATGACCAGGAACTCTAACCGGTCGTCGAGCTCCTTGACCACGTCGTCCCTTGGCCTCTCCACAAGAACGGCACCCACTGACTTGTAGACCTTGGAATCGGAAGCGACGTCCTTTAAGGTCGCAAGGGCCTTCTCTGACTCCATCTTCTCCATCTCGATTCGCTGTTTCTGAACAAGTAGCTGCTGGTACGTGCTCTGGAGGTTCTGCAGTCGCTGCAGCCGCTCCTGAACCTGAGGCGGAAGCTGTCCCATGTTTGACATTATTATCTCTGTTTAAACGATGACCCTACGCTAAAAGTGTTATCAATTCAGGTATTTACTCAAATACAGAATTCATTACCTGTATTTTCAATAATAAAGATTGAAGAAAAAAGAAAAAGGGTTTACCTGGTCTTCGTCCAGTCCCTTCCCAGGGTCTCGCGGCTGATAACGATCTTCTGGATGTTCGCCGCTCCCTCCGCGCCGATGCAGTAGCTCATGACGCCCCTTAGCCCCATCTCCAGTGGGCACTCCTGGGTGTAGCCGTAGGCACCGTGCCAGTACATTACACGCCTGAACACGTCCAGCGCGTGGTGGGGTGCCAGGTACTTGACCATTGACAGGTAATTTGTGACCTCAAGGGCCGTGAACCTGCCGTTCTTGTACTTCTCGTCAAGCATCCAGGCAGTCTTGTAGATGAGCGCCTTGATTGCCTCGTGGTGCGCTACCATATCCGCTAGATCGAACTGGATTCCCTGGTACTTCGCCAGTGGCTGGCCGAACGCCTCGCGCTCCTTGATGTACTCCATACCGATCTCAAGGGCCCTCTGGGTTGCACCGATGCAGCTTGCTGATACCAGCACCCTTGCCGCGTCAAAGCCCTCCATGGTGTTGTAGAAGCCCCGGTTTGTTTCACCGAGCTGGTCCTCCTCCGGGATATGAACATCGGTCATCTGGAATCCACCGGTGCTGATTGCCATCCTGCCCATGTTCTCGAACCTCTTTGTGATCTCGACGCCCTCATAGTTCAGTGGCACGAAGGCCGCAGTCATACCTCGGTGACCGGCCTCTCGGTTAGTGAAGCCCGTTACGAAGTAGCCACCATCCAGCTCAACGGCCTCTGCCGTCCCGCTGATGTAGCATTTCTCTCCGTTGAGGTTCCATCCACCGTCCTTGTGGGGAACGAGGTTGGTCTTGAACCCTGCAACATCACTTCCACCACCTGGCTCGGTTACTCCGATGCCCAGGAAACCGTTTCCGGTTCCGGCGCGCCTGATGTATTTTTCCTTGACCTCCTCACTTGCCAGCTTGTTGATGACGTATCCCCAGCTCGCCTGGACAAGGTAAAAGACAGGAGCAGCGACACTGATGTCCGCGTACCCTAACTCCTCAGCCCCGATAGTGGCCGTGACCCAGTCGGCACCCGATCCGCCGTCCTCTTCTGGAAGTGTGAGGCAGAGCAGCCCCAGATCACCCATTCCCTTGATGAGTTTTTTTGGCAGCTCGTGGTTTGTATCGTTCTGCCTTACCTGCTCAAGTGTCAAGTTCTTTGCTAGCCATTCGTGTACGGCTTCACGGAACAGATCCTGTTCCTCGCTGAATGTAAAATCCATGATTGTTTGACATCGTCTTTGGAAATTTAAGCCCTTCTACGTCGGTGGCTGCTTTCTTGGCCATCAATCGCTGATTCTAAATATTCCCAGCCCGACCCTCTATCAGGTATATTCCATGAGAATTCTAATTCTAGGGCTGGGACTAATGGGCCCAACCATTGCAAAGGACTGCGCTGAGGCAGAGGACGTCACCAAGGTAACTGGATGTGATATCAACCAGGCTAGGCTAGACGAGGTATACGGTTACGTTGATAACCCCAAGTTCGATGTGGAGATTCTGAGCGTGCTGGATCACGACAAGATAGTCGCCAAGATGGAGGGCTACGACCTGGTGATACACGGCACCGCGTCCAGGTTCAGCATGAACGCGTTGAAGGCGGCAATCGAGGCGAAGGTGAACATCGTTGACCTGGCAGGGGGAGGGTACCCTCAGGAGGGCTCGATATACGACGAGGTCAAGAAAGCCGGCATCACGGCACTCCCAGGGTGTGGGGTCGATCCAGGTTTAATCGACGTTCTCTCGGGTCAGGCAATAAAGAGCCTTGACCAGGCTGACTCCGTGATGTTCGCGTGCGGTGGCCTGCCAAAGGACCCTGAGCCTCCGCTGGACTATAAAATCGTGTTCGGTGGAACAAGGATGCCGGTCAGGCCAGGGCTTGTTCCCATGATCGAGGACGGAAAACAGGTGCAGATGGACAGGTACAGCGAGGTCGAGATCATCAACGTTGATGGCTTGAAGCCTATGGAGGCATTCACGGACGGGTACCCATCATCCCTGCTGAAGCTATGCGTCGAGGAGGGCGTAAAGTCGTTCAGGGGGAAGACCATCAGGTACGGCGGGTTTGTTGAGAAGATAAAATTCCTTGACGATCTTGGCCTGATAAGCGAGGAGCCCGTTGATTACGAGGGCCACGAGGTAGTCCCAAGGGAACTCTTCCACAAAATCATTTACCCCCTCATCAAGTTCGATACCGAGGCAGGTGATAGGGATCTAACGGTTCTCATCATCAAGGTAGATGGGGTTAAGGACGGGAACGCCACCTCGATCAGCTACTATATGGTCGATTACTACGACGAGGAAAACGGCGTTACATCCATGGCAAAGACCACGGGCTACTCGGCCGCGATAATGGCCAGGATGCTTGGAAGGGGAGCAGTCAAGGAAAAGGGAATCCAGTGGCCCGTCAGGGTGATCCACGGCGACCTCATCGAGGAGCTTCTAGGGGAGCTACGCAAGAGAGGCGTGGAGATAACTGAGACCGTGACAATCAGCAGAGAGGTTTAGACTTACAAGTCTACCCTCAAATCTTTTTCCAGAAAAATATCTTTTATTGAATAGAATTTGGGTATCCCTTTGAGTCAAAGGGAAAATTTAGAATTATTCTGGCTGAGACTGCCTGCTGTAGATTAACAGGGACGTGATTGTGGGCACGTGGAAGACACAAACCTCAAACAAAACGTCTAGAAAACGGTACTGCGTCCGCTGAATTATCCCCACTAAAATGGCCGTGACAGCGAGAACCCTCGTCGAAGTCCTCCAGACGTCGTATTCACTCAAATCAGATCACTTATTGCAGTATTCGTATCTGTTGCAGATCGACTAGGGGGATGTCCTGGAATGATCCCTCTGGAAGTGTCCGCCTGATCGTCAAAGGCAACACCTTTTCATTGAGCTCAATGACAGCGATTTCAATAGGGTCCACCACTAAGTCAGGTAGCGGAGCTAGTATCGGTGCGCCAAGTGAAAGCTGCAGGGATCTTGCCCCTACAATTCTTGCCCTCTCAAAGCGGGTCAGCTTCGGAGGCCCAATTAATGCGTTTTTTACCAAGTTGATCATCTTGTCACCAAATCCGGTGATGTTACCAGACTTGAAGCTAAACCTCTAAACAAAAGGCACAGGATATAAACATTGTCCATGATGAGGCTCGATGAATTCAATGTTAACGGGAAAGAGGGCTACTTTTGGATTGTTTAATTGAAAATATCTCAGAAAAAAGGGTGTTTCATGAAATGGCAGGAATTTACATAAGTATTCATCAAGGCCCAATCATGAATCGTCATCCTTCTTGCGCATCTCGTTTATTCCTAGGAAAAGGAGTAAAGCCCCTAACACGAGGGTCCCCAGGTCAACATACCAGGTAGGCGGAAGGATTGTGATAAAAATGATGATGAACCCAGCGATAATTAGTGCATAATCCAGCACTATACTTCACCTATATCGTTTAACGATGTCAGGCGCGTTTCAAGGCTGGAGCTCAAAGACATCGGATAATCATGCATACTTGTGAACTGAGAATATTTTCTCATTTAATGTTCATCGCCCGCCGAACCGTATAAGTTTTGTTCCAAAATATCAGGTTAAAATCGACATAATTTGTCTATTATTAGGATAATTTCTCATCACAAGTGATTGAGCGGTATGTAAATGGGTGAGAAATATCCGTGGGGAAACACGGGGTTTTAGGAGATAACCTTGTTCTCTATTTCCCCGATGTTCTGGACGCCAGACTCTATGACATCTCCTACCTTCAGTAGCCCTAGCTTGTGTGCCGCACCGACACCTGAGGGCGTACCCGTTGCGAAGATGTCCCCGACCTCCAAAGTGATTCCATCGGATAGGGTGCTGATTATGGTTGGGATATCGAAGATAAGGTCAGATGTGTTGGCGTTCTGCCTCATAACCCCGTTGACCTTGCACCATATACTGAGGTTGCCTGGGTCACCGACCTCATCAGGGGTCACCAGATATGGCCCCATGGGAGCGAATGTGTCCTGGCTCTTTCCACGGTACCACTGGAGGTGCTGCTGCTGGAGGGCCCTAGCCGAGATATCCTGCATCACCATGTATCCGGCGACGTGTGAAAGGGCGTCCTCTTTCGCAATGTCCTTGCCCTCCTTGCCGATTACGAAAGCAAGCTCAACCTCATAGTCGAGCCTCGTTGTTGCCTTGTGGTATAGAACAGGGTCATTCGGGCCGGTAATAGTGGTGGTCGGTTTCGTGAAGAACACAGGGTGCGGTGGGAGGTCTCTGTCAGACCCACCTTCCTTCACGTGCTCTGCGTAATTTAAACCGAGGCAAACGATGTTCTTCCTGGACCTCGTGATTGGTGCAGCCAGTTTAAGACCGTCCAGCTTTAGGAGGCCGTCAACGTCCCCTGCCTTTATCCTGGTCTCTGCGTCATCAACTGCCTTCCTCACCTTCTCCATCCCGTCGTCACCCATGTCTAGGAGACCCAGCATGCAGCATGCTCCTGTTTCCTTCTTTAGGTCGATGACGTAATCCCCAGCAACGGCTCCTAGGCCGTAGCCCTCTTCTTTATGGTAAGTTAGAAGCTTCATGATACCTGATACCCCGCGGTCAATTGATTTAACCTTATTGAGTTGGGCAAACCCTCAAAATGGGGCTGGGGTATTGAGGGACATGGATATCAAGACGCATCAAAGGGCTAACAAAGAGTTACTTGGCACACCCATCGTGATAGTCGATGAGGTATCAGCCGTTGTGGACCTTAAAACGGATGAAAGCATGGTCGTCGATGAGATGGGTTTGGTTCACGGGGGATTCGCTTACGGGTTAGCGGACTATGCGGCGATGCTGGCGGTTAACCATCCCAACGTTGTTCTAGGAAAATCGGAATCGCGTTTCATTGCACCAGTGCGCAAGGGGGAATTAATGAGGGCTAACGCATCTGTTGAGTCCGTCGATGGAAAAAAATGGGTAATTAGCGTCGAAATCTTTGTTAGTGATAATAAAATCTTTAAAGGGAAATTTACATGTTATGTGTTAGATGAACATGTACTTGACAGAGTTTAATGACCCGCTTTTAAACACACGGCTAACACTTATATGCAATTGTCCGGACTATGAGGAAGCTTAAACGGGTATAAAAAATGCCACTAGTAATTGATCCAACTAAAAACGGGTTCGAGAAGGTACTCAGAGAGTACCAGATCGAGTCACTGAAACTCATTTGGGCACACAAAGGCGACGGCATGACTTCAAGGGAGGTCTACCTCGCGGTAAATGATGTGCTAGGTTCTAAATCAGTAAGCAGAGCATCCATCATCAACTTCCTCAACGCCATGTGTGACGAGGGAGTCCTCGCTTTCGAGGAGGAGACATGCAAGGGAGGCATGAGGAGGAAGTACAGCACGGGTCTGGACGAGTCGGGCTTCAAGGTCCACATCGCCGAGATGGTGTTGAAGAGCCTGGTCGTTGACTTCCCTGATGAGACGATTTCGGCCATCAAGAACAGTCTCAGTGGCGACCAGCTCAGCAGTCTCCACGACTAGTTTTAATCTCCCCCATCCATATTCTGATCAATTAGCACATTTTCTTGTCCATTATTCTATATTGGTGAGTGAAGCCGTGGACCCTGGTGTAAATATTAATAGCTGACGCATCCGGAAGATGAAAGAATGAAGTGTCTTAGATGCGGCCACACCTGGAAAAGAACTAAATTTTCAGAACTTGTTTCGTTTGCCTCAACATGCCCCGAATGTGGTTCAAGGTGGCTTTTGAAAGGCTTGTTTGGTGGAGACTTGGATTGGTTAACGCGAGCATTTAGATGAAACCTTGGCACCCGGATTCTATAAAGCAAGCGAACGCGACATTCTGTTCAATGCGAATCACCGTCGATGTAAAGCCCAAATCAAGAAAGGACAGCGTCGAGGTCATCGAGGAGGGCCATTACATGGTACGCGTCAGGGCACCTGCATCAAAGGGAAAGGCCAACGTGGCCGTGACAAAGCTTTTGAAGAAATACCTGGGCAAACCAGTGTACATTATATCGGGCCACACATCGTCTAGGAAGATATTCATAGTCGAGGAATAACCTATAAACAACACATCCATTTATCCTCGATAATATGGAAGTTCTTGAAGGTCTGAGGACCGTGCAGATCGAGTACGCAGATGGATTGGACACCGAGGTTTACATACTTGAGTGCGAGGGCGGCCTCATCCTGATCGATGTCGGCTTTACCCCGCTGTGCCATGAAAATATACAGGCGGAGCTTGACTCCATGGGCTCGAAATGGGACGACATCAAGATGATTATCATAACCCACGCCCACGGAGACCACATCAACAACCTGGCTCAGGTAAAGAAGCTAACCCATGCGGAGGTCGTGATAGGGGAAGGAGACGAGACAGCCCTTGAGAACAGGACTGGAATCAAAGCGAATATCGTCCTTGGTCAGGGCGACGTGATAGGCGCATGCGGCAACATCGAGATCATCCACGTCCCGGGGCACAGCCCAGGAAACCTGAGCCTTTACCTCCACAGGCACAGGGCGATCTTAGCGGGGGACACAATCTTCGGGGACAGCGAGGGAACCCTTGAGGCACCTCCCGAGAAGTACTGCACGGACGTAGACCAGGCGGCAAAGAACTTGGTGATACTGGCGGAGTACGATTTCGATGCATTATTGCTGAGCCACGGCAAGAATACGTACGAGGGCGCAAAGGAAAAGGTAATGAAGCTAATCGAGAGCTGCGCCTAGCCCAGCTTCCCAATTACTTCCCTGACGATCTGGCCCGCCTCAACGCCCAGCTCGTTTGCCGCCTTTGTGGCGAACTTGATCTCGGCGTTAAGTACGTCCTCGAAACTGTTGACGCCGCTGACAACGGCCGCTGCGAACCCGACTTTCTCGGCAACACCTGTGCTCAGGTATCCGCACATCACGAAGCCCTTCTCGCCCTTGATTAGGATGAGGTTTGGCCCGCCTGGGATGCTCGATAACATTCCCTGGAATGACTTGCCATCAAACTCGAACTTTTCTATCTCAAACATTTCAAGTGAAGTAGACGGCTATAATAATAAAAAGTATGCCCGAAAAAAGGGAATGATGGTTGGTGGAGACTAATTCCAACCGTTGATTATCCTTATGCCCTCAACGGCATCAGAGGCGGCCGCATCTGCCCCTATATCTGAGGCGTACTTCTGGTTCAGGGGGGCACCGCCAATTATGACCTTCACTCCATCCCGGAGACCGGCCTCCTTAAGCTGTTTGACCACGTTCTCCATCTCAACCATGGTGGTGGTGAGGAGGGCGGACATGGCAACAATGTTTGGCTTGTGCTCTCTTGTCGCCTCAACGAACTGCTCCGGGCTGATATCAACGCCCAGGTCAATTACCTCATAGTTCTGGGCCCTGAGGAGGGATACGAACACGTTTTTTCCTATATCATGGAGGTCTCCCTTTACGGTCCCCACGATACACGTGCCAGCCTTTTCCATGTCGCTTGCGGCCAGGTGGGGCTCAAGGTACGTCATGCCTTCTTTCATGGTCTCGCCGGCCATGATGAGCTCCGCTAGGTAGTACTCGCCTTCCTCGTACTTTTGGCCGACTATCTCCATGCCCTTCGCCATCCCGTTGATCACGATGTCGTATGGTGGGACGTCTGATTCTATGGCGCTCTCGCATAGCCCTACTATTGAGTCAATGTCTAGCTCCACGATGGCCTCGCTGAGTTTATCCAGTATCGCTTTGTTGTCGCTCATTGTCAGTACTTCCCGTATCTCCTTACCAGTTCTATTACCCGCTGATAGTTCTTGAAACTAACGGTGTTTGGGATGCTGTGGTCGCTGTGGTAGATGTAACCGCCCCCGACTTTTGCAGCTGACACCTTCTCCCGGATCTCCTTCTCGATGGGGACCGGGTCGTCAAGGTTCATGAGCCTCACATCGATGCCACCCATGAATGAGATCTGGTCGCCAAACTCCTCCTTGAGCTCGATGACGTCCATTCCTGCCTTGACCTCAAGTGGCTGCAGGCAGTCTATCCCGGCGTCGATGAAATAGGGTATCAGTTCCTTGACGTTCCCGCAGCAGTGCAGTATCACCTGCATGTCCCTGTCGTGGAAGAATTCGCATAGCTCCTTGAAGATAGGTTGAAGCTGGTCCTCGTAGTGCCTTGGCGAGAAGAATGGGCCGTGCCTGTACCCCAGGTCGCAGAACAAGAAAGCGCCGTCGAAGTGGAAACCGCCGTCAATCATCCTGTCACACATTGCGGTCACCAGATCGGTGTCAACCCTGTACATGTCCTTGATCCAATCCGGCTCACGGAGTACGGCCCTGAGCAGCCTCTCAGATGCCACGTACTTTTGGAGCTTGTCGTAGCCCACTATCGCGTTGAACGTGATGTACTTGCCGAGACTATTCTCCCTCTGGTTGCACCTGAGGTCACTGACCCAGTCAATGCGCCTGTCGCTGGGCTCAAGCCTGAGCTTGAGCTTCTCCCAGTCCTCCCTTGACTTGCACGGGTAATCAACGATCAGCGGCGTTGTTGTGAAATCCCTGTGGTTCTTCCTGACTCCACCGTAGCTGTCGCGCTCGGTGATGTACTCGTCGTCAATGGAGATGACCTCCTCCTTGTACTGGGGACCGGTGTCGCTGCCAAACCCCACCATCTCAAAGCCAAAGTAGTCGGCGGGATCGATGCCTGAGGGAAGGCCCTCGTTCCTCCACCTGTCAACTGTTGCCTGCCAGATGTTGTCAACGATGGGCACCCTGTCCGCTTCCTGATGGTCAATAGTCTTCCTAATTCGCTCCCTTGAGTTCAAAACAACCACAAAATAGTGTTTGATGCGAGACTATTTCACTGTTCGTAGGTAATCGAGACATCTAGCACCCACCTCCGCCCAAATTATAATAATCTCTTATCCTCCCTTTGCCATGATTATTTATGGCATACAGGGACCCATCTGCCCCGGTTGAAGACAGGGTAAACGACCTGATCTCCAGGATGACGCTGGAGGAAAAGGTATCCCAGACGCTCTGCATCTGGGAGGTCTACAACGAGAAACTGCTTGACGAGAACGGTGACTTTGACAGGGAGAAAGCTGACAGCTATTTCGCAGACAAACATGGGATCGGGGAGATCAGTATGCACTATGACGAGGGCGGCGGGAAGCCCCCTCGCGAGATGGCGGAGCTGACAAACGAGATTCAGGAGTACGTGATCGAAAAATACAGGCTAAGAATCCCAGTCATCTTCCACGTTGAGTGCCTGCACGGTCATGCAGCAATCGGTGCAACCAGTTTTCCCGTCCCAATAGCGATGGCTTCAACGTTTAACACCGCCCTGATTGAGGAGATCTATACAAAGACGGCGGAGGAGGCCAGGGTACGCGGTGGTCACCACGCCTTGACCCCTGTTGTTGATGTAGCGAGGGACCCACGTTGGGGAAGGGTCGAGGAAACATTCGGTGAAGACCCCTACTTGGTAGCGGAGATGGGCATCGCGGCGGTAAAAGGGCTCCAGGGAGACGCCTCGTTCAAGGACAAGAAAAGGGTCGCAGCTACGTTGAAGCATTTCGCGGCTTACGGCGAGCCCGAGGACGGCTCAAACGCGGCACCTGTGAACATCTCAGAGCGGGTACTACGCGAGGTCCACCTATACCCTTTCAAGGAAGCGATTCAGAAGGCAGGCGCGCTCAGTGTTATGCCAGCCTACCACGAGATAGACGGCATCCCCTGCCACGCCAGCAAATGGCTGCTCAGGGATGTCCTTCGCGGCGAATGGGGCTTTGATGGCGTTGTGGTCACCGATTACAACGCCCTCAGGCAGCTACACGCTAGGGACGACCTAGGACACCACGTGGCGTCAAGCTTCAAGGATGCAGCGAGGATCGGCATCAACGCTGGTGTGGATGTTGAGCTACCCGACCCGTTCGCCTACCCCCATCTAGTGGATTGGGTCAATGATGGAGAGGTTGAGGTAGGTACCCTAGATGAGGCTGTTAGGAACATACTTCGAATCAAGTTCAAGCTGGGTCTTTTCGATGACCCATATGTTGACCCCGAAATCGTGGAGGCGGTTGTGGGCAGCCAGGAGAACGGGGCGCTGGCCCTGGAAGCCGCCCTCGAATCAATCACTTTATTGAAGAACGAGGGCGGGTTAGCCCCGTTAAACATGGAGGAGGTAAAGGTTATCGCGGTCATCGGCCCCAACGGGGTCCGAAGGATGCTCGG
>CAYLJH010000026.1:0-15424 GCA_964383685.1 uncultured Candidatus Bathyarchaeia archaeon
GCGGTCAGATAGCCGACGTCCGGGGCGTGTCCCACCCAGGCCACCTCGCTCAACACCATCGTGCTGGTAACGGCTTTCTCTCCAGCGTGTACGCGGTCAAGTATCGACCTAGCGATGGGCCCGAACTCGGGGTGCGCCGTTGACGCGTATATGAATATGTTCGTGTCGATGAACCCGGTCAAGTCTCTTCTTCAACCCGTTTCCTGATGTGGTTTCTGGCCAGGGTTTTCGGGTCATCAATGGGCACATCCACCTTGATGCTTCCGAACAGTGAGTCAACTGGATTGATGTGTTTCTTTACCGGGATCAGGGTGATGGAGCCCAGGTTCTCCCGTATAATGAGCCGGGAGTTCGCCTCTAGACCGTATTTTTCCCTGGTTTCCTTGGGGAGAACCATTCTACCGGACTTGTCAATCACCACATCCATGGTAAACCATCAGGAGACGCCATTATTTATTCATATTGCCATTTCTAGTAGAAATTACCATAAGCAGGTGGTAATGAAGTAGCCTAGCTGATCCGTTGTCTTGAGGCGTATGCTGCCCAGGTGGTCCACATGGTAGTACTCAACCGCCCCGTTAACCACCGAAGCCACCTGCAATCCACCCTCGTAGATATGCTTCTCATGGGTCCCACCGTTAGCCTCGTCAAGCACGTTCAGCCCAGAGTACACGTAATCAGTAGTCCCCGAAGCCGTGTCCCAGCTACGGACACGCCTACCCCCGGCATCATACGTGTACCTCGCCGACAAGGACGAGTTCAAGTCAACACGTGTCAGCCTGTCGAACAGGTCATACGTATAGTTCCAGGCGTCGTTCCCGTTCAGCCAGTACAGCATGTTGCCGTTGTCGTCCCAGTCGAAACCCATCTCTGCAGCATTAACCAGCTGTGTATAGAGCGAGACCCTCACCACACCGCATCCCCCGGACGTCCTCGGCACCCTTACCCCATTTACTTTTATATTCAATCAACTATTCCTAACTATGCCCCTCAAGATGGACACCTCCAGGACCGGCCTTGAGATGTTTTTCAAGCCCTGGCAGGTACATGCCCTCAAACACCTCCAAGACATCCACCCACGGGGAGCCAACAGCAGGGAGGTCCACCAGACCGTCAGCGGGAAAACAGTCATCAGCCGCACCAGCATCATCATATTCCTCAACAAATGCGTCAACGATGGCCTGATGACCTACACCACGGCAACGGCAAAGGGAGGACACCACAGGGTCTACAAGCTGGCAGTCGCAGAGAGAGGGCTCGGGGACCACCTCGCGGGCCAGGTCATCCGTTTCCTGAGATGGGAGTACCCCGAGGAGACGAGGAGAACGTTAAAGCAATTAAACGGGCTGACAGCACCGCAAGCCTGAGCGCCCATCATCCACAGAATAGGTATCACCCATTACCACCCGCACCCACCGGGTATTATCTTACCAGAATTTACGGCCCACTGATACCAAACTGGTGTCCCCCAAAAATAATCCTTTATTGCACGCCACTTGACACAAGCCAACCTCGAAATATTTTTTTCGCATAAACCCAGTGGCCGGAGCGGATTTTTTTCCCTTATGTCAGGTTACTTGATGCAAGCCCACCAAAAAAAAATTTTTCAGAATTTACGGCCCACTGATATCAAAAAAAGTTACCAAATAACAACCTGCAGGTACCGCAGAAATCAAAAGTAGCCCGGGAGAGATTCGAACTCCCGTCTGAGGCTCCAAAGGCCCCCATCCTTGTCCACTAGACGACCGGGCTGCGCTAGCAGAAATAAACACCCGCGGTTATAAATCTTATAACAAAGACCCGGCAAAATCAGCAACCTTCAAATCCGACCCAGCCAAGTCACAGGGGATAGCCAATGACGCTTACCGGGAAACAGAAAGCAAAGCTCAAGGGAAAGGCACACAGCCTCAAGCCAGTAATCCAGGTGGGCAGGGCAGGCGTAGAGGAGCCCCAGATAAACAGCATCAAGCGGGCCCTACACGAGCACGAGCTCATCAAGATAAAGTTTCTAGACTACAAGAACCACAAAAAGGAGATCTCGGAAAACATCGCCAGGGAGACCGGCAGCGAGATCGTGGACATCATAGGCAACATCCTCATACTCTACTGGGAGAACATGGACAGGGGCAGGCGCAAGATCAGGGTCTAGATATTTTATGCCCTAGAAGAGTTTTTATCAGAAGATTTATGATATACCTTCCCATGGGAAGGCGAAAACTGGACGAAATCGACGTCTCCATCCTGAGGAACCTGCAGAAGGACGCCAGGACAAAGTACTCGTATATCGCGGAGCAGTGCGGCGTCAGCGTCGACACCATAATCAAACGCTTCAAAAAACTCAAGGACAAGGGAATAATCACAAACACCACCCTTCTACTTGACCCACGAAAGTTCGGGGAAGACGTCATCGCCAACTTCAGCATAGACGTGGAGCCCTCCAGCGTGGACGAGGTGCTGGAGTTCCTCAAGAAACAAACCGGCCTCCGCTTCGCCACCCACGCCATGGGGGAGTACGACATATTCTCCATCGCCACCCGCAGGAACATGAATGAGATGAACAGCCTCAAGGAGACAATCCAGAGCCACAACATGGTGAGGGAGGTCAAGACGAGCATCTGGGTGGACCAGTTCCTGCTGTGCCCCCAGAACTTTGAGCTGGAGCCGCTGATAGAGGGATGAACATGAGCGAGCTTGATACAAAGATCATCGATTACCTGACGGAGAACGCGCGCCTCAGCTTCAGGAGGATAGCCAAAAACACAGACAAGTCAACGGACACAATTATCAACCACTACAACCAGATGCGGGACGAAGGCGAGATCAGGGGAAGCACCGTTGTTGTTGACATCGCCAAGATAGGTTACGAGGGCATCGCTGCGTTCCAGATAGACGCGTCCATATCGGACGATATCAACCCGGGGGGTATCCTTCAGACACTCATTGAGATGCCAAACATCATCGTTGCCACCAAGACGGTGGGGGAGCACGACCTACTCGCACTTGCCGTAATCCACGACGTGAAGCACTACCAGGAAATTAGCAGGGACATCGCGGAGATCAAGGGCGTCAAGAACATGACATCGTGCATCTGGTCTGGCAACGAGAAGATACTGCCCAAGTACTTCATCATATAAGCCCTACTCAAGGACCGTGAGTCCAGGGTAGATAGGGAACGCCCCAACCAGTTCGGCTATGTCCTCCTTGATCAAAGCCTGCCGCGCCCTGTCTTTATAGTCCTTTATCACAATGGCTATGCACTCGGCTATCACCTGCATCTCCGATTCCTCCATACCCCTGCTCGTCACTGCGGGCGTACCCAGCCTGATACCTGAAGGATTGAATGGACTCGCATCGTCGTAGGGCACGCTGTTCTTGTTCACCGTGATTCCCGCCCGGTCTAGGGCGTTCTGGACCTGCTTTCCCTTGCCCGTCAACCCTGATGGTCTGAGGTCTATGAGCATTAGATGGTTATCGGTTCCATCTGTCACCAGTTTGATGTCTAGGCTCATCAACTCCTCGGCCAACGTCCTTGCATTCTTGACAATTTGCCTCGCATAACGTTTGAACTCGGGCTGCATGGCCTCCTTGAAAGCAACCGCTTTGCCCGCGATGATGTGGTTATGAGGGCCACCTTGGAGACCAGGGAACACAGCCGAGTCAATGAGCTGCGCCAGGTTCTTCTTGGAGTCCGGGTGGTACTTTTCGTGGAGCCTGTCCTCGGTTTTACTGAGAATGATTGCCCCTCTTGGACCCCTGAGGCTCTTATGTGTCGTGGTGGTGGTTACATCCGTGTCGCTGCAAGGGCTGGAATGCACGCCGCCGACGACAAGGCCAGCTATATGACTGATATCAGCCAGGCTGTAAGCGTCCACATCCTTGCAGATCTCACAGAACTCCTTGAACGGTAGCTCCCTCGGGTACGCTGTGAGACTACTGATGATCATCTTGGGCTTTTCCCGCTCAGCTATCTTCCTGATGGCGTCCATGTCCAGCCGTTCGGTCTCCCTGTCCACGAAGTATGGGACGTTTCGGTAATGCCTGCCGCTGAAGTTGACGGGGCTACCGTGGGTGAGGTGGCCGCCGCTCCCAAGGTCCATGCCCATGAACTTGTCACCAAGCTCCAGCAGCGCAAAGAATACTGCATGGTTGGCTGGGCTCCCGCTGTAAGGCTGGACGTTGGCATGCTCCGCACTGAACAGCTCCTTGGCCCTATCAATGGCCAGCTGTTCCATTACATCCACGTGCTCCTGCCCTCCGTAGTACCGTTTCCTAGGGTAACCCTCGCTGTACTTGTTGGTGAATACGCTACTCATGGCCTGCATCACGGACCGGGAGACGAAGTTCTCTGATGGAATCAGCTCGACGCCGTTCTCGATCCTTTTCACTTCGTTCACTATGGTCTCGTATATCTCAGGATCCGTTTCTTGTAGCCTGTTCATCAACATTGTATCTCGCCTAAACCTCGTTGGCATCGCAGGTTACACACTTAAAGAATGCTACAAACGATGAGGTATCATCGACTAATAGCGAACAATACCCTGTAACCGCTTTTTCTAGCCAGAACAGTGTGCTCCCCGAAGGTCTCATCAATGGCCTTTGCCAGCATTTTACCTCCTTTTTTAGACTGGATCACAAGTTGAAGGGTCCCGCCCGGGACGAGCATCTCCTTTGCCCCCCGGACTAACGGGAATACAACTTTTCTCATTCCAGCTGATATAGGCGGGTTCGATATTATTGTATCAAACATTGCATCACCCAGGGGCTCGTAAAGGAAGCCCTCGTGGACGCTGAAATTGGATATATTGCTTCTCTTCGCGTTCAGGCGGGTTAGCTCCACCGCCCTCTGGTTGATGTCAGACATCACAACCTCCAGATCAGCCCTCTCCCTGGCCGCGACAATTCCCAGAATTCCGATACCGCAGCCCATGTCTAATAGCCGCCCCTTGTCCGGTAGAATCATGTTCTCCGCGAGAATTCGGGTTCCGTTATCAACCCTCTTGGAACTAAAAACTCCCCGAGAGGTAATGAACTCGTATTGTTTGCCCCTGATAATAGTCCTGATGAGCCCACGCCTGTCCTCCACTGTTGGCTTGCTTGAGAAGTAATGTGAGCCGCTCATCGCCCTGAAATAATAATGGAGCTGTATAAGGGTTCTACCAGTGCTTTGGGTATATGCCCATGGGCATCAGTACGCGTGCACTTGTGGCCGCTATACCGTGGCTCTCTGCCTGGATCTTTCCGCTGCTCAAATCCGCTCTCGCTAACGCAACGGCCTCCCCCTTCTGTGTGTAGATGCCGACTAGATTACCGACCTCGATTCCAGTCTCATACCTGAGCACTCCCGGAATGGCAAGCTGGGCCCCGTTGCATATTGCCCCGACCGCCGAGTCCCTTATCCAGATCTTTGGGAGGAGACTCATTCCGTCCTCGAAGGGCCTGATTATCTCCTTGAGTCGAGAGTCATCTCCCTCATTCTTCATGTCCACTCCCTCGCTGAGGTCGAACAGAGTATACAGGTCGTCCTCTGTGAATGGGCCGCTTCTCGTCCGCCTGAGTTCCTGCATATGGGCACCACACCCAATGACCTCTCCGACATCGAAGCACAGCTTCCTGATGTATGTGCCGCTCTGGCAGTCCACCTTGAACAGCCAGTTCCGTCCCTCGCCCTCATGGAAATCGATATTGTAGATATTGCGGGTCCTGAGCCGCCTTGATACGCTGCTCCTCACAGGCGGCCTCTGGTATATCTCGTCCACGAACAGGCTCAGAGTCTCCCTGATCTTGCTCTCTGTGACGTCCTCATGTGTCCGCATGACGCAGATATACTGCTTGCCCGAGTCCAATAGGGCCTGGACAGCCTTTGTGCCGTGCATAAGCATCGTGGGAAGGATGCCCGTGACCTTTGGGTCAAGGGTCCCTCCGTGGCCGACCTTGTCCAGCTCCAGGAGCTTCTTTATCCATGCGGCGACCTCGTGGCTTGTAGGTCCAGCGGTCTTGTCGATAACAACCATGCCGAAACGGAGCAACTCATTAAGTGATCGCTCCTCGGGGGGGCACCCATACTTGGGATTGGTCTCCTCTTCTGCCTTTACTCTAATCTCCCTGGAGATCTCCCAGGCTGGAACCTTCGACATGAAATACCTTCACTGCAGCGGTTCTTTTAAGGGGTACGCTAGGACTCCTTGTCCTCGCGCATCTCTTCCTGAATATGCTCGGCATCGACCTTGTAGTTCTCCTCGTTGTCCGGCACAACCCTCAGGGATTCCTCCATAAGTTCAGAGTCCTCCATCAAGGTCCTAGTCTCACCGATAACGGAGTCCAAGTCATCGGACAGCTCCCTGAGCTTACCCTGAAGCCCATCCAGGTCAGTGCTTATCTCTTGCCTGAACTCTCCATCAAGCTCAAAGGCCATGGATGATGCCACTCTCATTTTGTCCCAAGAAGCCTCCAAGTCACTCTTCAACTGCGTAAGTTTTAGCACTAATTGCTCTATTTCACTGCTCATATCTAATCCAAACAGATAGAGGTCAATAAAGGAATCGCAAAACCGATTTTACCCGGTAAAACATAAAACGCGTTCAAGCCCATTAGAAATATTCGGTGGTTTCATGGAGATATCAAGGGAATCGGCTCGAAGACTTATGATCGAGAAACAGGGGATCACCCGATTCCCCGTATCAAATAACAAGCAATCGGTTGTAGATATCATAAGCCACCTTGGATGCCTCCAGATTGACACCATTAGCGTCATAGAGAGAGCGCATTACCTAACGCTATGGAGCCGCCTCGGCTCATACGATAAGAAATTCTTGGACGAATCAGCATACAGAGATAAGAAACTTTTCGAGTACTGGGCCCATGCAGCATGCTTCGTCCCCTATGATGACTACAGGTTCTACCTCCACGCCATGAAGGTGAGGGAGAACGAGATGAAGGCACGATTCGTAAAGAGGACGGGAAAAAATGTTGATATCCTTGACCAGGTGCTGGCAAGGATAAAGGACGAGGGCCCGCTCTGCTCAAAGGACTTTGATGGCCCCAAGAGGAACGGAGGTTGGTGGAACAGAAAGACCGAGAAGGTCGCCATGGATTACATGTACGGGGCGGGAATACTCATGGTCTGTGACAGGGTTCGATTCCAGCGATACTACGATCTATCTGAGAACGTGTTACCTTCATGGGTAGAAGTGGAACCCCCAAGCGATGAGGAGCGAATCGAGTTTTTCATCAGAAAGACGCTGCGATGCCTCGGAGCCATCAAGCCTGTAGATGTAAGAAAGTACTACCACCACCACTCCGTAAAACTCGGCCAGACAACCAAGCAGATTGAGGAGAGGCTCAAGGGGCTAGACGGGGTCAAGGGTTTCATGGTCGAAGGAGATAAGAAAATGCACTATTGTCTAGATGAGGACATCGAGAGGCTAGAAAACATCAACGGGGATTTCAGTTTCGATGATGTCAGGCTCCTCATCTATTTCGATAACATGATGTGGAACAGGGAGAGGGTCCAACATCTCTTTGGGTTCAAGTCAAAGCTTGAGATATACTTGCCCCAGGACAAGAGAGTCTACGGCTACTACCACTTACCCATTCTGTTCGATGACCAACTGGTCGCCAGAATTGAGCCCAAGATGGACAGGAAAGAAAAAAAACTAATCATAAGGGGTTATTGGACAGAGCCTGAGTTCAAAGAAACCGCTGAATATAGGGAAAAACTGGAAAGAAACCTGGAGAATTTTGCTGCATTCCACGGAGCTGAAGAGATAGAGTGGCTAGGCTAGGTGTGAAGGCTTCGCCATGGTATTAGTCTTGAGTGGTTTTTCACCCTTCAAGCCCTCGACGCAAGCGTAAGCAGCCTCGGCCGCCTCGTTTTCGCCCTCGATGATGAAAATCTTGCTTCCCTCAGCACCATCAATTCCACCGCCTGCTACCGGGATAGCCTCAACGTCAAAGAGCTGCCTGAACGCATCGATCTCGGTGAAGATCATGCCCTGAATTAGCATCATCCCGCATGGCCAGCCCATGGCTTTATCGATTGCGTTGACCCCCATCAGTGGAACGATCTCAGCTAGGTTTACCGGGACAAACTTTTCCAAGCCGGCTGGAAGGATGACTTGCGCACCGTTCCTGACCAAGTAACCATAAGCGGTCCCCACGGTTCCTCCGCCTGGGCCGTGTACAAGCACACCCGCTGCACCATAAGGATCGATGGCATTGACGCCCTTGATGAACACGTCATCCGGACCCATCTTCGCCAGATAAGGAACCAGGTCAGGGGTGCTGCACTCCTTGAGTTCTCCCTTCTCGAAAGCGTAGTGGGGATACCTGCCGTCGGCTTTGGTGATTCCTAAGCCCTCATGAGTCACGACGCCTGCCGTGAACATGCCCTTGTCTAGCTCTTTTCCCATGAGTTCCTCCGCGATGTAAGCGGTGGTTGTGCTAGTAGCAATAATGAGAATTCCGTTCTCGTATGCGTTCTTGACTTCTTCCATGCCAGCGATGGCCTGAGCAATTAGTCTCTTCCCCTCGGCGGGGGTCAGTGTCAGCTGTACCTTCATACTTATTCCTCGAATACAAGGGATATGGGAACGAGCATGTCTAAAAAGGTAACCTTGATCTAACCATTAGACCCTAAGACTTTAGAGAATTAAGAGTATTATATTCAGGCCAGAAAAATTCAAATTAAACATATCATGATAAGTTACTCACTTTGGAAAATGAGAGTTTATCGTGAATGCGAAACATGTCAGATTAGTAGACAATCCCTTCACTGAGGGCTTCCGCGAATATCTCGCCGAACTTGGTGAGACTGATTATTTTCATCTTGCTTCCCTTCTCGGAGTTCACTAGACCTTTCATTTCTAGACGAGACACGATCCTACTGAACCTGTTCCGTAAAGTGCTATTAGCAGCCTTGTGACCAAACCACCGGATAATATCACTTATGCTATCCGCCTCGCCGCCGTTCTCCCTCAGAAGGACCAGTAGATTTTTTTCCCGTTCCCATTCCTTCTCCTCGTGTTTGCTGCTTGGTTCCAGTCTGTATCCTGGTAGTTGAAGCTCGGTTGGATCTTTGCTCTCCTGCATTCTGCTCCGATCGAAATACTCCTCAAAGGCAGGCTCACCTGGCTTGCCTGTAACATACCATGCCGGCTCCAAGGCCGGGACGCTATATACCCTAGCATTCCTGAACATAAGGGCGGTCGTGAGAGCGATACCCATCGTCAGGTTTGTTGAGCTCGTGATATCAATGAGGACATCTTCCCCGATTTCCCTGGCACTTCGCAATATCCCGTAAATTGTCCTAAATGCGCTCCTCTGATCTAATGGCTGATAAGCGATCAACATAGGATCGAGTATCTCTAGTTTTTCTCCAAGGTCTTTTGCATTCTTTTTACTCATGTAGCTAAAAACAGAAGGCTCTTCGCCATCCGCTGGCTCGCTGTAAAGGAGATAGAGCTTCGTTATTCCGTGTACCTTACTCCAGTACCTGATGCCGTCGAATGCTCGACGGTAATGAGACCCTACGAGGCAGATGATTATAGTCATGTTTAACACCGAATAATTTGAGATATCTTCGAATTAACTAGATCAGGCAGAATATATAAAATGTCTTCAAACCATTCGCGTTTCAGCCTATAATCTAGGAAAAATGAGACAATACAAATAATAGCGAAGACATCATGACTATTCTCCCCTATTCAGCTTATGGTATTATTATGTGACAGTCATTTCTGTATAGAACATTTTGGTATTCATTGTAACTAGAATTAGTGTGCACTATCCGCGAGACACACTTGAGGTTGAGTTAAATGAAGATTACAGTTTATTCACTGCCCGATTGCCCGAAATGTGACAAGCGAAAGGATTACGGTAATTTTCGCTCCTCAAGGTCTACCCAATTTATTTATTCAAACTCAGTTCCATCATTGCTATGGAATGTGTCATTATCGGAGAGGTCAAGTCTCGTGTAACTGAGGCGGTTGACATGGATTGGGGAGAAGTGATATCGGAGATAGTGTTGAAGCCCGAGTACGCCCCGGGGCTGCTGGGTCTTGATGATTTCAGCCACGCCTTGATCCTCACGTTCCTGCACGAGGCAAAGTACGACCCAGAGGTTCACCTGAGGCGCCATCCCCAGGAGAACAAGGACAATCCTCTGCGAGGAATATTCGCCCAGAGGGCCAGGCACAGGCCCAACAGGATAGGCGTGACTGCGTGCGAGATAGTGGAGGTCACCGAGAACAGCGTCAAGGTGAGGGCGCTGGACGCGATAAACGGGACACCTGTCATTGATATCAAGCCCTATGTCCCAGTCTACGATAGGAAGGACGCCACAATTCCGGAGTGGATTGATAAGATGATGAGGGACTACTTTTAGGGTACTGGAAAATCTTAAGGAGCCGGAAGCCACTGCCTCACCATGTCTTTGATCGGTAAACAGGTGAAGGAGGTACCAACTCCTGCGCTCATTCTTGATCTTGAAAAGTTCCAGTGGAACATCGACAAGATGTTCAAGTTCGCGAGGAAGGCGGGTGTCCAGGTGCGGCCCCATGCCAAGACTTTCAAGGCGGCGGCGATATGCAACAAGCTCATCGAGGCGGGTGCAAACGGGGTCATGACCCAGAAGCTCAGCGAGGCGGAGGTCCTGCTGAACAGCGGTATCCTGTACGGGGACAAGACCATCCTCATCAGCCAGGAGATCGCGGACCAGGGTAAGATCGAGAGGCTAGTGGGGATGACGGTGGCCATGGGTGAGGGCAAGGTTATCACCAGCATCGATAGCCTGCAGGAGGCCGAGATGATCAGCAGGATCGCCGAGAGGTGGGGGGTCAGGCAGGACGTATTGATTGAGATCACCCATGGCAGGTGCGGGGTCAAGCCGGGCGAGGACGCGGTTTGGGTGGCAAAGAGGCTAATGAAGCTGCCCGGGGTCAACTTCAGGGGCATCTACGGGTACGAGAACCCCGTTGACAGGGATGTTGCCCTGGTCAGGGACAAGCTTACGGTGGACACGGCCGACGCCATCAGGGACGCTGGCATCGATGTGGAGATCGTTAGCGCGGGAAGCACGGCCACCTACGAGGTCACCGGGACCTACAAGGGTATAACGGAGATCGAGCCGGGGAGCTTTGTTTTCGGCGCTGGCAGTGAGGGTAGCGGGTACGGCTGGGACGCGAAGAACGATGTTTTCTTCAAGAACAGCCTCACGGTTTTGACACAGGTGATAAGCGACAGGCACCAGGACAGGGTCGTGACGGACGCTGGCCTCAAGGTGATGAGCGGTGGACACAGCGGGGTCGATCCCGTGGTCCAGGTGATAGCGGACGGCGAGTACCTGGTACCCGATAGGGTGGGCCTCAGCGAGGAGCACGGCACACTATACTTTCGCGAGGGAAACGAGGAGCGGTCCAAGATGAGGTGGGGGCAGAAGATATCGTTCGTGCCAAACCACTGCTGCACCACGGTGAACCAGCACGACGAGATGGTCGTCGTCAAGGACGGCACGGTCTGCGCGGTCTGGCCCGTAACGACCCGGGGAAGGTACCAATAAACTATCCCCCGGTTTTACTCGATAACGTTATTTATGTCAACTGTCAGAGGTTTACTTGAGCCGGTTTTGACCTTTATAGTTGGATATCTTACGCCCAGGGAGGCTAATATCTGGGACCTGAGGCGCAGGGACCGTTCCCAGTCTGACATCGGCAGGGAGCTTGGGGTGAGCAGGCAGGCCGTTCACAAGGCGTACCACATCATCGATAGTAAGGTGGAGCAGGCGTTCATGGAGGCTGCCGAGACCAACAACCTGGTGGTGAAGACAATTAACCTGGTTGACGGGGTCATGGAGGCCCATAGCCCGGCCCACGATATACCGGTTCTGGTGAGCCTCAGCAACAGGAATGGCCTTAAGGTGTGGTATCTTTACGAGGGGAACTGCGGGACGTGCAACCTTGAGTCGTCGTGCCGGAGCGTGCTGGAGGCCGAGGCGGAGGAGAGGGGGATTGAACTGAACGCGTTGCACAAACTGAAGGCGCCGACCCAGCTTGCCATTGAGATACTGGGGAGGTACCAGGATGATTAAGTGGATAGTCAACGCGTGCCCGTTCGCGCCCGGTGTGGCCAAGCCTGAGTCCATGGTGACTCCTGAGATGCCGCGATTCACTTTGAGGAACAGGCTGGTGAACCGGAAATCAATCTTTCTTGTGCTCTCGTTTATGGGCCTGGCGCTGGTTTATGGCCACAGCTATCCTTCGCTGAACTACCCTGGGACGCCGTTCATGTACGAGGAAAGCTACTTCCTGAAGATGAGCCTGTACACCTACGTGTACGGCATGCTAGGGTTCTTCATAAAAAAGTACAGGTGCAGGTAGGGCACAGATATCAGTGGGCCGTAAATTCTGGAAAAAATATTTTTTCCGGCGGGCTTGTGTCAAGTAACCTGACATAAGGTGAAAAAAGGTGGGAGTTCCTGCCACTGGTACAAACGCGAAAAAAAATTCGGTGGCATTCGGTTGATGCGGGTGGTAACACTTGCCTCGGTTTCGCCATACCGGTTGACGCGATGATGAAATTATGGTAGAGGTACTCGATGTGTTTTGTTTTATAGCGGGGTCATGGTTTTTTGTCCAGTGGCTTGTTGAATATGTCGAACCGGGAGTAGTGGCCGCTGATGTCCAGGTTCTGCCGTTCCTCCACGGCCATGAGGGGGTCCACGTCGTGGTACAGTATCCCCTCCTCGTCAACGAGGGGCCCTGCGACGATTTTCCCGGAGGGGTCAACGATCATTGATCCACCGTTCTGTATGCTGCCCTTTACGGCCATCAACTCTTTTTTCATGGGGAACTCCTCGTCGGTGAGGTGGCTGAGGTCCTGTGGCCTCATCAGGCCGGAGACGGAGAGGACCCAGCTTCTCTCCTCAAGGGCGATGAAACGGGTGATGTCCTTGGTCAGCCCTATGCTTCCCGGCCAGACGGCCACGTGTATCATCTCACCCTGGAGGTGCAGGGCGGCCCTGGCCAGTGGGAGCCAGTTCTCCCAGCAGTTCAGCCCGCCGACCTGGGTGCCCTTTAACGGGTACGTCTTCAACCCGAGGCCGTCGCCGTCGGCCCAGATTAGCCTCTCCTCGTAGGTGGGTTTTATCTTGCGGTGCCTGCCAAGTAGCTCTCCGTCCGGCCCTATGGTTATCAGCGTGCAGTAGACTGAGCCGCTTTCCTTTTCCAGTATCCCGCCCATGAGCATGACGTTGTTTTTCCTCGCGGTTTTCTTCATCTCATCGATTATGGGGCTGGTCTTGAGGTGGATGGCTTCCTGCCAGTACTTTGCGTAGACTTTTTTCTGGTCGGGGTCGTTGAACTTGGCCCCGCCCGAGGGGCCTATCCAGATGGGGTATCCTGGGATGAGGGTCTCCCCCCATGTGATTAGCTCCGCTCCATTGGCCGATGCCTCTTCAATATACCCAGATAATTTATCCCATGTTTTTCTGGCGTCGAGGAAGACAGGGGAGATCTGTATGCACGCTACCCGAATCATGAGTAAGGGTACTGGGGAGTGAGGATAAAATATTCTGTTGTGCCACGGTTTTATGGGACCTGTTAATCCCATTTTTCATGGTGTATCCTGGTCTTATCGTACTGTGTCCTGGGCTCCTTGTGCTCTGCCGGGTGGCCAATTGCTATCAGGTTATGGGGCACGATGTTTTCGGGGATTCCCAGGTGTTTTCTCGCCATGTCGTAGTGTTCGTCAAGGGCTAGCCCGATCCACACGGCCCCCAGTCCCAGGGCGACGGCGGCGTGGAGTATGTTCATGGTGGCTGCCGAGCAGTCCTGGGGTACAAAGTTTCTCGGCAGGGGGGTCATGCTTGGGTCGCCGCAGACGGCGATGCATAGGGGGGCATCGGAAAGCATTTTCGCGTACGGGTGATCTTCCGCGAGTTTGTTCAACGTGCCCCTATCCTTGATGATAATGAAATGCAGCGTTTTTCGATTTCCCCCTGTGGGGGCAGCCATTGCTGCCTGCAACATTTTGTCGATGACCTCATCAGACACGGGGTCAGGGGTGTATTTTCTTATGCTTCTCCTCGCGAGGATGGCTTCCAGCTCTACCATAATTGTTTCACAGGGTAGATTTACGGTGTAAAGAAGATATAATTATGGATTTCTCCTAACCCCAAACGGGCTATGATTATCTTGGTATCATAGTAAATCAACCATAGTGGTTTATTAGAAATCAAATTTAACGGTTAATGGTAGCCCTTGAACCAAGCTTCAAAAGGGGGAGCCATATAAGTACCCGAGAAAACGAGATGAAAAAAATGAAGTACGGATATATTGCCTTTGGGAAAATGAAGCCTGATATCATGGAAGGCGGACCTGAGAGCATAAACAAGGCTATGGCTGAGGTCATAAAAGTTGCCGAAAAGCACGGGGTAGAGATAAAGACGTATGGATACCCGTACGGGGTATCTGAGAACTTCGTGGTCGTCTTCGCATCCGATAAGGGTCTGGATAACTACCAGAGCTTCTTCATGGAAGCTGACCTTCCCTACACAGATGCAAGAACCCACCAAGTTATTAAACCATAAAACAAACCAAACCGCCCTCACATCTTTTTTCCACTAACGTGGGTTCAGTCCATGGTATGTTGGAAACCATGAGCGACCAGTGTCTGAGCTCATAGGTCTAGTTATGAGCCGGGGTATTCGCGTCGGTAACTCGATTTCATTAAATACGGGTATTTTAATAGGAATGGAAATGGAAAGCCCCCTATTTGTAGTCCCGGACACGTTGACTGACCCACCGGGCAGGTATTTGGTGAAGGACAGGGACGGCAGTATTCTTTTCATATCGGGGCTTAACGACGAGCAACCCGAGGAGACCGCCATCAAGTGGGCCATCAAGAAGGGTGGATGGATGGCTGGGCTGATCGAGGGAGGTAGGTTCCCCACGTACAGGGACGAGAGGACGGTCCTTCTCAAGTTCGGGGTTGACAGGCCACTGTACATCGTTCTGGACGGCTACGGGGACCGGTATCTCGTGGTGGATGATGATAACAGCGTCCTATTCCTCACTGATTTGAGCGACCCTGAGCCACAGCAGACGGCAACGCTGGCGGCTATGAAGCTGGGCGGCTGGCTGAAAGGGGCTGTAAAGTCAAGCCAGCCTAGATAATTCGCGGTCTTTAGACCTGGACGCCGATTAGCATCACGATTGCCTGTTTGTCCCCCGTGTTGAAGAAACCGTGCTGGACATTGGCAGGCAGGAAGACCATGTCGCCGGCGCTGACGTTTTCCCGTTCCTCGCCCACTTGAATGATGCCCTTGCCTTTCATAACGAAGTAGACCTGCTCTGCGTCTTCATGGGTGTGGAGGTTGTTGGTATCGCCTGGCTGCAGGGTTATACGCGCAAAGTGTTTGAAACTCTCCATT
>CAYLJH010000027.1:0-14538 GCA_964383685.1 uncultured Candidatus Bathyarchaeia archaeon
TGGTGCTGTTCCTGGCATCAGACGAGTCAAGCTACCTGACGGGAAGCGAGATCGTCATCGACGGCGGTAACATACTCCAGGAGGAGTACTCGGGGCCGTACAGGCCCAGGTAGCCTACCTCTTCATCTTTCTATAGCTCAGGAACACGTCTATCTCAACGATGCTGAAGTAGATGCTCGGGATGAAGCTGTAATACTGGTTCAGGGGCATGTATGACATTATTAGCCCAATAATTAATGCCACGATCCCTAGTTTGACGAGCATCCCCAGCCTGTCCTTGAAGAAACTCACCGCGAGGCGGAACGATTCCATGAACCCGGTGCCCTCCCAGACCATTATCTGGATGCCCGATAGCATGAAGAAGAACACGATAATCAGGACGAAAGAAACCAGTACGATCCCCGAGTACAACCCATCAACATTCATGATTCTCTCGTTGGAAATCGACCCGATTATCCCGAGGACTATGGAAACGGGGATCGCGATGACGATGAGCTGCGCAACGATGAACTCGCCTATCCGGCCAAGCACGTACGAGTAACTGGCTCCGAAATCCACGCCCTCCTCCCGTGTCGCCGTCAAGTAGACGTGCTGGATGAACGGCTGGATCAGCATGTCGAGGAATGTACCCACGAGGATGTATGCCGCAGCCAGCTTGAACAACGGGATGTAGGGGGTCAGGTCGCCGCCGTCCAGAATCGCTGACTGTAGCTCCAGGACGACATCCGTGCCGTATATCTTCGAGAAAAGCAGACTGCCTATCATGGTTGCGAGGCTCAGTATGATCTGCGGCACGAGAATGGACGGGCTCTTTTTCACGACCTCGATACCGTGACTCAGGTGCTCGGAGATCGAACTCCTTTCAGCCATATCCCGTTCCAGCAGCTCCCCGCAGCGGGGACAGTAAGTGACGGGCTCCTTGATCTCATCTCCGCAGTGGGGACAGAACTCCATGGAGAAGTTATTTTCAAATCAATATTAATAACATTGGGTAACTAACCCGTCGAAAACAGGAAAAAACGCGTCCAAGCAGTTAGACCCGTTTAGATGTGATGAGAAAATCGCTTGTGTTCACGTTTCATGAACAAAACGTTCACACTATGGAAACAAATCCATCAGTTTCCGGTAATACGCCAGCTTCCCCATGTCGATATCGTCCAGGCCGTAGACCATGAAGAAGTAGGGCTCCCACCTCTCCGCGGTCTCCTCAAGGCCGTAGTTGTAGCCCATGGACCAGATGCACGACGAGAAATCGGCGTAGGGGTCGGCGAGGCCCGCGTAGTCCCAGTCAAGCACCCCGCTCAGCTCCCTGCCCTCGATGATTATGTTGGGGAGGCAGTAGTCACCGTGGGTGAAGACCAGTGACTCGTCCGGCCTGTCAGTGAGGTGGGATGTATCGACCCCGCCCTCGTGAAGCTGATTCAGCAAGTTACTGATTCTATTGTCAATGGGGCATCCGGTGGGGTCTAACGAGTGGATCATCTTCAGGGCTTCACCGAGGGCTTTGACGGCGTGCTCCCTCTCGTTGGGTTGAACCTGGTAGGTGGGCGTCCCCTTGACCTCCGTTGTGAGCTGGTACTCGTCCCCGTCCTGGACCCCGTAATAGAGCAGATCAGGGGTAGGAAGCCTGCCGCCGATCCATTTGAGGATGCTGGATTCACGCTCAAGGCTCAGTGTCTCCTGGCCCTCGATTATCTTCAGGTACAGGACCGAGTCATCCGATGAAAGCCTGTAGATCTTGGCAGATGTCTCGTAGTAGGGGAATCGACTGAACTCGTACCCCTCCGTTAGCCCAGCCAGTTCGTCGGGTAGATTAGGCAATCTTGTAGATTGTTCGCCGCCCATACCCGGTATGAAGCTTGAAGTAGCCTTTCAGTTCTTCGTCCAGCCCGTGGTCGCCGCTGTCCACCCTCAGCGGCCTCCCCCTCAGGGTCGCCAGTTTGTTGGGTGTCGCCACTATCATAATGTTCTCCCTGCCTATCGCCCTGATGACCTCGGGGCTCAGCTGCTGGTTCCCCCTGCCGAACACAAAGCCCTGGCCTCCGATGACGGCCACGTACAACCGGGCCTTCCTACCTTTGATGATATCAATAAGCTGCGACTCGTTTGCGTCCTTGATTACCAGCTTACCGTCCTGGACGACATCAACCCCAAGGAGGGTCTTCTCGACGCCCATCCTGTCAGCTATGGGCTTGATACTGGTGCCGGGGCCAAGGATGTAAAGGACATCGGGGTCCATCTCGTCGTAGACCTCGTTTGCAACCCCGTGGGTTGATGTCTCATCGGTTGACCCACTACCCTCCTTGCTCACCTGGATCAGCTCCTCGTGGAAGAGGACGTTCATGTACCCGAAGAGTCGCGCCTGGACCACGTCGGCCCTGAATGCCTCCTCGTCGATGTCCATGACCTCGGCAAGCCTCGTCTCACTGGCACCCTCGATGAAACGCCTCAGCAACAAGCCAGCCGACCTCGGGTCGATGGCGTAAACACCTGAGTGTATCTTGACCCCGGTGGGTATCCCAAGAACGGAAACCCTGTCACCGATGACGGAGTAGACATCCCTCGCGGTGCCGTCGCCTCCGCTGAAAACTATGATATCAACACCCATCGCAAGCATATCGGACGCGGCCCTCTTGGTGTCCTCCGCGCTGGTCTCGCCCGATGTAGCACCGATGACATCAGGCTCAAACCCCGCCTCTCTAACCTCGTCCTCACCCATCTGTCCAGGGTAGGTTATAACAATAAATCCGTCCAGACCCTCCAGTTCACGGAGGGCTTCAACAGTGCGGGCGGGTGACCTCGGGACGGCCCCCAGCTCAAGGGCCCTCCTGCGGGTCTCGACGCCGTCGCTTCCCTTGAGGCCGACCCTGCCACCCAGGCCCGCGTACGGGTTCACGATGAGTCCGATGCGCTTCAATCTCAATAACAGCTACCGGGTCCCAAGAAAAGGGTTGTCAACAAAATTTTCCAGGAGCACACAATAAAAAAATGCATATTAACCCCAATAGCCCACAACGAAATAGCGCAATGGAAATCGAGTCAAAGATAAAGGAAACCAGGAACAGGATACGCTCCCTTAACCAGGAGTTGGGAGCCCTCCTCAACGAGCGAGACGCCCACGCCTACATGAGCCTCTCGGAGGATGCAATATCAGAGATATACGAAAACGAACCCGACCTCTACTCAATCAAGGACCTCAAAGTCAGATACCGTTGAAAGGAAAAATGGTACCATATATTTCGATATCTAAGGTACTCATTCACAAATTCAACTAGCAGTATTCACTATCGGTTCAACTAGCAGTATTAGCTACTAGTTGGACATGCAGTATTGACTATACCCAGTCATGATAAAAGAATCACAAAGGGCAACAGGTGTAGTATTGACTATAGGATGAACCAACTCTCCTTGATTCACGAATGGGTTAACCATGAGTTCGATGCGCTTCAACCTCAACAACAGCTACCGGGTCCCAAAAAAGGGATTTCACAAATTTTTTTTCGCGTTAAACCCAGTGATGGGAGCTAAATTCTCCTTATGTCAGGTTACTTGACACAAGCCAGCCCTAAAAAAAATTTTTCTCGTTATACCCAGTGGCTGGAGCTAAATTCCCCTTATGTCAGGTTACTTGATGCAAGAGAGGGGCTACTCGTAGCCCAGGAACCGCATAATGGCAAGGGCAAGCGTCCTCACCGTGGTCTCCATGTCCTCCACGGGGACGTACTCGTTGGGGCCGTGTGCCACCCTGATATCGCCCGGCCCGAAGACCGTTGTCGGGGTGTTCCCCACGTTGATGAGATGCCTTGCGTCGCTGGCGTAGGTCATGCCCTCGTACACCGGTTCCTCGCCAGTCACGTCCCTCAGCGCCCCAGCGATGGACTCCACGATTGGGTGGTCTTTCGGCACCATGGATGACGCGAAGTTGTACCCGTCCCAGACCACCGTGGGCCTGTTCTCCCTGAGCCACGGGTCGCCGTCGGCGATCTCGTTGATCTTTGCCTCAAGGTCCTTTATGGCCATGCTCCCTTCCTCACCCACCGCGACGCCTATCCTGCCCTCGAACACCACCTTCTCGGGCACCGTGCCGGCCCACTGGCCGCCCTGTATGACGCCGATGCTGATGGCGTACGGGGAGGAGTACCTGCTATAGTCAGGGTCCGTGAGCCTGCCGTTGCGTTCACTCTCCAGCTCCTTCAATCCCTGGTGGATGAGGATGAACTTGTCGATGGCGCTGATGCCCTCGTCCTTGACGCAGGCGTGGACGCTTTTCCCCGGCACGGTGATCTTGAAGCTAATGGCCCCTGCAACCTTGGGGGCCAGTTTTGTCTCGCTTGGCTCCATGATGATGCCGGCGTCAGCGGAGTAACGCAGTGCCGTGGCCAACGCGCCTGGGCTGCCGTCCTCCTCTCCGATGCAGGACGCGAAAAGCAGTTTGCCCTTGAGCTTGACCGTATCAGTCACGGCCTTGGTGGCGAACAGCGCGGCGGCTATCCCTCCCTTCATGTCGTTGGTGCCCCTGCCGTAGATTCGGCCGTCCTTCCTGGTTGCCACCAGCGGGATCGTGTCCCAGTTACTGATGTCACCCGGCGCAACGGTGTCGATGTGGCCGCAGAGCATGAGGCTCCTGTCGCCCTCGCCTTTGACGCCGACGACGCCTACCCCGTCCTCCCTCTCGTATGACATGCTGAAATCGGGGTGCTTTGATAGCTCATCGAAATCTATCTTCCATTTATCAACCGCGTACCCGTGCTCCTCAAGGGTCTTGGCCATATACCACTGGGCCTTAGACTCGTCCCCACCGAAGCTGGGGATGTACACCAGCTCCTCAAGGAACTTGTACATTCCATCGTAATCTATGGCGTCAAGCACCCGCTTTTCGTCAGCGTTCATGGCTATGAGAGGCTTCGCATCTGCTATATCATCTTCGGAGATGGGTGAGCAGCATGAGACATCCTCCTAGAACCCAAATGCCGGAATATCCCCGTTAGAAAACTATATTGACTGTGCGGGCATCCCACTGTACCATGAAGGCCATCATGAAGACCGCGCCGGAGCCGGGCATCGATGTAGTCGATATCCCCGTCCCGGAGGTTGGGGCTGACGAGGTCTTGATCAAGGTCAAGGCAGCATCGATCTGCGGGAGCGACCTGGGGATATACAAGTACACATCGGCGTACAGCAAGATGACGCTGCCAGTTGTAATGGGCCACGAGTTCTCAGGGGAGATAACCGAGGCGGGAAAAGATGTATCCGGTTTCAGTGTCGGTGACAGGGTTCTAAGCGAGTCCGTCAAGGCATGCGGGGCATGCAGGTTCTGCAGGGAGGGCAGGAGCAACCTCTGCGAGGAATCGACGCTGTTCGGGATACACACGGCGGGGGGATTCTCCGAGTACGTGTCAGTCCCGTACAAGCTGCTCCACAGGGTACCCGATAACATGAGCTACGAGGACGCGGCCCTCGTCGAGCCACTGAGCAACGCCCTACACTTTGTCAGGGACATCACACCATTCAGGATAGACGACTTCGTGGTGGTCCAGGGTTGCGGCCCCATCGGACTTTACAGCGCACAGCTGTTCAAGCTGGGGGGAGCCGAGGTCATCATGACGGGCCTGAGCGCGGACAAGGTCAGGTTCCAGATAGCGGAGAAGCTGGGCATCGAGACAGTGAACATCCAGGAGCGGGACCTGGAGGAGATCGTGAGTGAGAGGACAGATGGAGCGGGGGCGGACATCGCTTTCGTCGCCGTCGGTGCCCCGCCCGCCGTGAGGCAGGCAACACGCATAGTCAGGAAGAGGGGGAGGATTACAGTCGTCGGCATCTTCGGCGCGGAGGTCCCCCTGGATATGACGTGGCTGGTGAGGCGGGAGCTTGAGATCAAGGGGGCCTACGACGCAAAGCCGGTGAACTTTCCACAGAGCATCGATCTCATCTCAAAGGGGCTGGTGGACGTGAACAGCGTCCTTACCCACAGATTTAAACTGGAAGAGGCGGAAGAGGCGTTCCAGGTGGCGCTGAACATGACGGGGGGCAAGGTACAATTCCATCCAAGATAACCGAGAACTGGGTCAGCTTCGCCAAGAGGCTGCCAAGCCTCTACTTCGGGTTATTCCTCTTCGCGCTGGGCTGGGTGATAATGCTCAACGCGGACCTGGGGCTGAGCGCGTGGGGCGTCCTCCAGATCGGGCTGATGAACATTATTGACATCAGCTTCGGCCAGACCACACAAGTAGTAGGATTGGCTGTGCTCATCTTCGGGTGGGCTTTAGGATTCCCGCCAGGGTTCGGCACATTGAGCAACATGTTGTTCATCGGATACTTCATCGACATCATCCTTGACTGGGGAATAGTGCCTACTTACGACAATATAGCCCTGCAAATGGTACAGCTAGTCGGGGGCATGACCATGATAGGAGTGGCATCGTACTTTTATCTGAGGCCGAAACTGGGTGCGGGTCCGAGGGACGGGTTGATGATAGGGCTTGTCCAGAAGCTTGACAGGGAGGTCTCAGTGGTCAGGGCGGGGATCGAGGTCTCTGTACTCGTGGTTGGTATTGCGTTGGGCGGGCCGGTTGGGATAGGCACTGTGATCACGGCTATCAGTATCGGGTATTTCGTGCAGCTGGCGTTCAAGCTGGGCAAGTACGACAAGAACGCCAAGCACATGAACCTCTACGAGCTTGCGAAATACCTGGGCGGCAAGTAGTTAAACATAATATCCCATTCAGCCCATCTCTTTCTGATTAAATTGCCCAAGATTGAAGGCTTGAAATGGGAGATAAGGGACACCACAGAGGAGGACATTCCCGTCATCATGGACCTGTGCTACCAGCTCAGCGTTTACGAGAAACTTGAGTTCAAGGGAACCAAGGAGCTGTACAGGAAATACGGCTTCAGCGATGACAAGATATACGACTGCCTACTGGTGGAGAACAAAGGGGAGATAGGGCCCAAGCACCTTGCCGTCGCGCTATTCTACTACACGTTCAGCACTTTCGAGGCAAAGCCCACCCTGTGGCTTGAGGACATCTTCGTGCCAGAGGAGTACCGCGGGAACGGCATAGGCACGGCGCTGCTGAAGAGGCTGTGCCAGGTAGCCGTAAAGAAGGACTGTGGCAGGGTCGAGTGGACTGTCATCGACTGGAACGAGCCCGGCAGGCAGTTCTACTTCAGCCTGGGGGCCAAGGCCATGGAAGAGTGGACCACGTTCAGGATGATGCCTGACGCTTTCAAGAAGCTAGCCGAGAGCTAGCCATCCACCTTTTCAAGGAAACGCAGGACGTGCCCAGTGGCTTCCCCTGTTTTCTGCTTCAGGAACCCGTGTCCGCATCCTGGGATCATGATTAACTCTGATCCGGGTATCTGGGAGGCGATCTTCTCGCTGTTCTCAGGGGGGACTAGAACGTCCTCGTCACCCGTCATGATCAACACGGGAACTTTCAGGCCCGGAAGATGCGTGTAAGTGTCCATGGTGGAGATTGCGTGGCTCTGGTTCATCAAGGCGTGACTCGGGGTGGGGTAGTCAGAGTAGGTCTCGTCCTCGACAAGTTCCTCAAGGTGGGCCTCGACGTACTCCTTGGAGTAGAGTAGGTAGAGGAGCTTGACGGTGACATCCCTAACGGTCATCCCTGGAAGCGGGTTTGCTATCAAAGCTAGATCCATCTGCACCTTGGGGTCCGATGAGACAGAGTTCTCCCTACCGGCGGACGCCCCGCATATAACCAGGCTCAGCGTCGTCTCTGGGTAGTTGACCCCGAAAGTCTGCGTGATAGCTCCACCCATGCTGAACCCCATGACGTGGGCCTTCTCGACATTAAGGGCATCCAGCACGCCCTTGACATCAGCAGCCATCATATCCATGGTATAGGGGGTATCTGGTTTGTCTGAACGCCCGGTGCCCCGGTTGTCCATCATGATTACCCTGTGTTGCTCGGACAGGAGGTCAACCATCTTGCCGCTCCAGCTGTCTAGGTTCCCGCCCCAGCCGTTGATGAGCATCAGTGGCGAGCCCTCGCCCCTCGTCTCGTAGTAGATATCAATCCCGTTCGATTTGATGTCCGGCATACTGCACCTACTTTCAATCTCACTCAAGGACTTTTCCATATTCAGTTGGGTCCCTTTAGCACAGGTTGCTGGGTTCGCCTTATATCAGGTAAATCAAAGCCAGTGTTGATGAGAGAAGAAAGCCTCTACGCCTGGGTCAGAAAGAACAGGAAGAACGACCTGGGGGTAAGATACGACGAGGTAAAGATCGGGAAGGTTCTAGTCCCGGCCAAGAAGGCGAGAAAACAGTATTCATGACCCATCAGGGGCCGAGAGCCCATCATGGTCAGGGAGAATCGATTCCACGTCCCTGACCTCCTTGAACAGGTAGCCTCCCATCCCACAGACAAAGCCAATGACTCCGAGGAATATCCATAGCAGGCTGATACCTGTACCGGGGCCGATACCCACGAGCCAGCCGAAGTAAGGTACAAGGAATCCCCCCTCCATCATGCCGGGGATCAGGAACTTGTCTGCAAGGGGACCCGTTATTGCCATGGCCACTGGCTGGCTAATCAGCGCTATCATGGCCCTAGTTCCAAAAACCCTCCCCTGCATCTCAGGAGGCACCTTGCTCTGCCATATTGCCTGGTTGCTCCCGTTGATGAGGGGGTTAAAAAGCATCATCAGGAACGCGCCGATAGCCCACGTGTACATATCCTTTCCGAGCCCGATGGCTACATACCCGAATAGGCATGAAAGGGCCAAACCGCCTAGAACGCCGTGGACCCTTTTCTTAGGGCCTCCCCAAGCACTCAGGGCCAGCCCACCCACGATACCGCCAGCACCGAAAGCCGATTGGACGGTCCCCAGGATAATGGAGTCATCACCGGTCCTGGAGAGGATCATCGGGGCAAGCAGGGGGAACCCAAGGCTCCCAATGAAATTTATCGTGAAGAACACGAGCTGCAACCCGAGGAGGCCGGGTCGTTCCCGGATATACTTGAACCCGAAGAGGCTGTCCTCAAGGAGGCTGTTCCTCTCTTCCGCCTGTTTCGGCTCCGGCTGCGGGATGTTGACGACCAATAGCGCCGCAATCGCCACGGCGACGCTGAACAGGTCGAAGACCAGTATTCCGTTCATCCCGATTGATGGAAGCAAAACCCCGGCAGCTACCGGCGATAGTATCCCTGAGGTGTTCTGGGCGAGGCTCAGCATCGCGCTGGTCCGCGTGTAATCCTTTTTGTCAACCATGGTGCTGACGGCCGCGCTGTATGCGGGGAACTGGAAGGACTGGAACAGACCGGAGAAAGCCCCGGTCACGTAGAGATGCCAGATCTGAAGATTCCCCGATGTAAATAACAGGAAAATAACGAGCGTCGCTATCCCAGAGGCTATATCGCTGAGCATCATCACGAGCTTCCTGTTCCACCTGTCCACGAGTGCGCCCGCGACGGGGTAGAGTAGGATGTTCGGTAACGCAAACGCAAGCCCGGTCAACGCCAGTGCCGTTGCCTCTCCCGTGACCTGCCAAGCCCAGATGGTCAGGGCAAACCTAGTCATGAATGTGCCTAGGAGGCTGACGAACTGGCCTCCCCAAATAACGGTGAATCCCCTCATCCCTGAAAGGAATGGCTTCTCATTTTGTTCGGTCAACGGCCCTCAGCCCATCTTAGTTTTTTTACATTTAACCTCGACGCATAAACGGTAATTACATTACGTGACCATTCCCCGTATTGCACCCTTGCCCTCTGGTTGCCGACCTGGACATGCTACTGCTCAATGCTATCCAACAGAGCCGCAGACCCTGCTCCGCGAAACACTTTTAATTGATTGACTGATTGTTTGAGGATGCGTGGCTGCTGTGGTGTAAAGGTAGCACTAAGGCTTGTGGAGCCTTGAGACGGGGTTCAATTCCCCGCTGCAGCCCCATTCCACAACACGTGCGGAGGTCGCCCAGCATGGTCAAAGGCGTAGGATTGAGGTTCCTATCTCTTAGGAGTTCGTGGGTTCAAATCCCACTCTCCGCACCAATTCGTTCTTGCATCAAGTAACCTGTCATAAGGGGAATTTTGCTCCGGCCACTGGGTTTAACGCGAAAAAAAATATTTTACACGTCAAGTGATGCCTAGCCAGGTATCTGGTAGCCGAGGAGGAACTTTAACAGGAGGATCACTACAACTGTCATTGCCGTGAGAAGCATGCGCCGCCTGGGGGCCTGTGTGTTCTGACCGAGGTAAAAGGCTGGCAGCGCGAAGACGTACCAGAACCTCCAGTAGATAACGAGTCCTGTGTGTGCAATTGTGCTGATTATCGATGGGAAGGCGACGTTGCCTTGGGTCAGCCCCCCGATGAGGTATGATGAGATGGATAATGTTGCCATTATCATGTTGAGCCAGTACGCGATGTTTGCGGATAATCGTAGATGGGTCTCGGACATTGGTACATTGATGGAAAATAGCCTGAAAAGAATATCTATCAGACATGGGACGATTCAGTGAGTGTTTCTACCCAATTGACCCTATTCTACCTGGCATGGGGGGCAAAGCCTCCTGCATCTGCTCTGCGAATATCCGTGCCTCGGGTAACTCGATGCCCACGGCTGATCGAGGAGTGTTAAGAGTATAAGCCTTCCATCTGGGAAGAGCTTAAATCGGCGTTCCTGTTATCAAGCTGTATCGTGCGGAGGTCGCCCAGCATGGTCAAAGGCGTAGGATTGAGGTTCCTATCTCTTAGGAGTTCGTGGGTTCAAATCCCACCCTCCGCACCATTTTAATAAGACAAATTTCGTGAATTTCTTCCCTTTTTCTCTAAACAAGGATTAAATGAGCTATGAGGGTGTTTCATTCATGGATCTCATAATCAGGAACGGTATGATTTTTGACGGCAACGGGAACCCCTGGTTCAGGGGGGACGTCGGCGTGGAGGGGAAGCGCATCGTAGCTGTGGGTGACCTTCTTGGGCGCGACGCTGACAGGGTGATCGATGCAAAGGGATTGGCGGTAGCGCCTGGGTTTATTGACATCCACAACCACTCGGATGTCTCCCTCATGGTTGACGGGAGGGCCGAGAGCATGGTTCACCAAGGCGTCACAACCATGATTACCGGTAACTGCGGAAGCTCGCCGTTTCCACTTATTGGAGACGCCAAGGTTGATGCCGTGAAGAGCCTCAGAGCCCTCTATGACATTGATGTGGACTGGGCTACGATGGCTGAGTACGAGGCTAGGCTCCTCAAACAGGGCATCTCGGTTAACTCCGGCCTGTACGTCGGCCACGGTACAATCCGCAACGCGGTGATGGGTCGGGGGGACAGGGCACCAACCCCACAGGATATGGATAAGATGAAGGATCTCGTCAGGCAAGCCATGGGCGAGGGATGCTTTGGCCTCTCAACTGGTCTTGGCTACTCGCCTGGAATGTACGCCGAGACTGAGGAGATCATCGAGCTGTGCAAGATCGTCGTTGAATACGGAGGTTTGTACTCTACCCATGGAAGGCCCGCACATACTTTCCCTTTGAATATCAAGGAAGCCTTGGAGATCGGGGAGAGGGCTGGGATTCCTGTCCAGATGGCACACATCGGTAGCTCAACCTGCCAGAAGCAGAACTGGGGCAGGTCACGGTCGGTGACATTGAACATCATCGACGATGCGAGGGCCAGGGGGGTTGACTTCACGGCTGATATCTACCCCTACACCATTAGCGGGGGCGGACTCACCATGTATGTCCCAGAATGGGCCCAAGAAGGGGGCAAGGATGCCATGCTGAAGAGACTTGCCGACCCGGACCAGAGGGCGAAGATGAGGCCAGAGGTGGACGAGATGGTCCATCACAGGGACTGGAGCCAACTTCTTCTCTACGGGTTGACGAGCGAGAGATACCAGAAATACATAGGGAAGACCGTTCAGGAGATCGCTGACAAGTTACACGTTGACCCCTTCGATCTGGCCTGCGATATAATCATTGAGGAGGACGGTGGGGCCCCGTTCATGGGGATTTTCGGGCTGGAGCAGGACATTAAGACGCTGTTGAGTCACGACGCAGTGATGGTTGGCTCTGATGGGACCGCAATGGCACCGGAGGGACCAATGGGAGGCGGCGTAACCCATCCTCGCAACTATGGCACGTTCGCCAGGGTAATCGAGAAATACGTGGGAGAGGGCGTGCTATCACTCCCTGAAGCCATCCATAAGATGACCGGAATGCCCGCTTGGAGACTCGGCCTTCAGGACCGGGGGGTAATAAAATCGGGCGCATGCGCTGATATCGTAGTCTTCGACCCATTCCGAATTAAGGACAACTACACCGTGAGTGAGCCGCCCAGATTCCCGGAAGGATTTCATTATGTCATAGTGAACGGGGTCATCACAGTGGAGCATGGAAGGCATACCGACGCGTTAGCTGGAGAAGTTCTCCACAGGTAATTGAACGAGGCTGGATGAGTTTGATCCTATCTCTGAGGAGTTCGTGTACTCAAATCCCAACCTCCGCACCATCGACATAATCAATCCCCTCGTCCGTTATCGAGATGGATGACCACGCGTTCTTGTAGAAACCGGACTTGAACCGGACCATGTTCCTTGCCTCAAGTTCCCTGCAAGCCTTCTCAACCTGCCTCGGCTTGAAGTTCACCGACTTGAACAGAATCTTTCGAGAGACCTCCCCCATCTCGGACTCGTCAAGGGGCAGGTTATCGAACAGGTACCGCAATACCTCAAGATGGACCCGTTCAAGCGACATACACCATCAAAATGTCGGGAGGAGTATATCTCTTACCAATACCCGGCTGAGCCATGTGACTTTGAACAACCCATAAAATGCGCGGTTCTCATTGCCTCTTCATGAAGCCACGAGTCCCGCGTTTGATCTCCGTCAACAAGGATGTTTCATGGTTTCTATTCGCGATCACATTGGCTCTGATAGCCACGGGATATACGATGACGTTTCTGGTATCAGATAACGCGCTCCTGAGAACCTACCACTTCATCCTCATTGCCATATTCACGCTTGGCTTCATTCTTCACGTCTACATCACGACGTTTGTCATCCGTTTTGACTGGTTTGGTCGTTTCTGGGCACTGTTCAGGCCGCATTCACCTTACCTGAAGCTCAGGGTCATACAGAGGGTCTCTGGGCTATTGATGCTGGTTTTCGTGGGACTGCAGATTGTATCAGGCCTTGACTGGTTCAAACTGGGCCTGGGCGCGTTGCTGCCATACCTAGTCCACAGGGATAACGATTTCTACTTGGTGATTGTCCTCTCAATCCACATGGCTGCGGGGCTGAGGTTCTGGATGGTCAGGAATAGGGTCAAGACTAGGCTGCCAGAACCGGAGAAAATCAGCATGGAGCGCAGGGAATCCATTATAGCGATGGGCGGTGCCGTCCTTGGCATCCTGGGTGCCCTGATCTTCAACAACCCAACCCAGGTGGGGACAGGAATCAGCGTCCCAAAAGGCGTTCTCCCACCGGGGCAGACGGAGATCGAGAGGCTCAAGGTCCTGCATACTGGGATCGGGATACCTCCCTTTGACAGGGACACGTGGAGGTTCGAGGTAACCGGACTCGTTGAGAACGTCCTCTCCCTGAGCTACGACGAGTTCATGGCGCTGCCAACCGTCATACGGATAGCTGATTTCCACTGCGTCACGGGTTGGACCAAGTTCGATAACAAGTGGGAGGGCGTATCGTTCCAGGCCATCAGGGAGCTGGTCAAGCCCCTTGAGAACGCCCGGTTTGTGACCTTTGAGGCACAGCGGTCATACACCACGAGCCTGGCAATCCCTGAGCTGTCACACCAGGACATCATGTTAGCGGTCAGGCTTGACGACAGGGAGCTGCCGAGGGAACACGGCGGTCCACTCAGGCTGATAGTACCCCAGAAATACGGCTACAAGTCAGCGAAATGGGTCTACAGGCTCAAGTTCACGGAGGACAAGGAACTCGGCTACTGGGAGACCCGCGGCTACAGTGACTCCGCGAACCCGTTCAACAACGACAGGTACTCGGGTTAGATCAGGGGTTTTCCAGCTGAGCGAAAGCCCTTACGGGGAATGAGGCGGTATCAATCCTCAACGGGATGGCGTAGAACCTGAAATCACCCTCTAGTTCAGTCAGGTTGCGCATGTTTTCAACGATCAGGGTCTCTTTTTCAAGTAGATATGTGTGAGCCGGCCGCTCAGGGTTCCCCGTGTTATCCACGTTGCCCCAGTCAACTCCCACCAACGCGGCCCCGCCTTTGATCAATTTCTCAACAGTTTCATCAGACAGGTAAGGAGGGGACTCCCAGTATTCATCTGTCATCCATTTCGCGTCCCAGCCCGTCCTGACAAGAACCGCTTTACCACCCAGATCATCCGCATCAATATCCACCGATCCATCCGGGTTGCGCCATCCATCCACCACGACACCGGAAAGCCCGGCCAGCTTGTCAAGGGCTAGTTTATTGATGCTACTCATGTCCTTGTGGCGGTGGCTGGGGGCGTCCAGGTAGGTCCCGATGCTGCACACAAACTCGACCTCGTTGATGAGGAACTCCGCCTTGCCGTCATAGTG
>CAYLJH010000028.1:0-14483 GCA_964383685.1 uncultured Candidatus Bathyarchaeia archaeon
GTACAGAAAAAATGAACGCAAAATCGACCGCATAAAGCGTCACAAGTAGCTTCCCTATAGACCTGTTTACTCAGGCATAACTCATTTTCATCAAAGTTTTTCACTTGGACAGCCCATCTTCATGGGTGTGACTCAACATGGAGCTTGTAACGGTAACTGATAACGTCGCGTACATCCCCGGCGCTGTGAATATCGGGGTCCTGCGGAACGGGGAGCGTTGCGCCCTCATCGACACGGGGCTGGACAAGGACTCAGGCAGGAAGATCAGGAAGGCCCTGGAGGCCGAGGGGCTCAAGCTGGAGGCCATAATCAACACCCACAGCCACGCCGACCACTTCGGGGGCAACAACTACCTGGCACGGAACCTCAAGACAGAGGTCTACGCACCATCCATCGAGTCAGGGATCATACAGAACCCAATCCTTGAGCCCATCTACCTGTTCCACGGGGCGACCCCCATCAGGAACCTGAGGAACAAGTTCGTGCTGGCCAAGCCCTCACCGGTTGACCACATAATCAAGCCGGGCAAGCTTGAGGTAATCGGGCTGGAGGTTGAAATCATACCACTGCCAGGCCACTGCTTCAACCAGATAGGGGTGCTCGTTGACAACGTCCTCTTCTGCGCCGACACCGTGTTCTCCGAGAGGGTCATCGACAAGTACAGGGTTCCCGTGGTCCAGGACGTGAAAAGCCACCTTGAGACCCTTGACAAACTGAACGAGATGGAGCACGACATGTTCATCCCGGCCCATACAAAGCCCGTGGAGAACATCAAGGAACTCGTGGCGAAGAACATCGCCACAACACAGGGAATTATCGATGACATCAAGGGGCTTCTCGCCGAGCCAAAGACTACCGAGGGGCTCATGTCGGAGCTATGCACTGGCTACGGGCTCGACCTGACAGTTGTCCAGCAGTACTACCTCATCCACATGACGGTAATGGCCTACCTAGGCTACCTTTACGACGAGAAACAGGTTGATATCGAGATGGAGGGAAACCTCCTCCGGTGGAAACTCAGTCCTTGACCGCGAGGGCGAACAATCCGACTGACATGTACATCACAACTGTGGCAACGATGAATATTGGCAAGTACCCGTAGTTGGTCAGCACCCACGCCGCGAATATCGGCGCGATTATCCCCGTCAGGCTTGATGGCATGAAGGTCAAAGCGAAGCCCATTCCCATCTGGCTGGGAGGTGACAGCTTTGCGGTGATCGCTGCCTGGGCGGGCATCGCCATTATTCCGAACAGCCTGTTTACCAGGTACAGCCCCATGAACGCGTAGATGTTGGGCATGTAGAAGGCAGCCAGGAAGGTGGTGCTTGATACCACGAGGCACCCGATGACCCACCGTTTCTCGCCGAACCTCGTGGCGTAGAGGCCGCCCAGGGGGGAGAAGAACAGCCCCAGCAGGCCTGATATGCCGAACATGAGGCCGATGCTGGTTACGTCCCAGCCCCTTACCTCGGTGAGGTACAGGCTGAGGAAGGGCGCGAACATGCCCATCCCGAACATCCGCACACCCCTTGATGATATGTAAAGCAAGAACTCCCTCGTCAGGAGCGATGTGGGCTCACCTGACTCTGCCTCGTGTTTCTCGTGGCCGTTTCCGTTAAGGGTCTCGCCCTCAGGGTCGGTCTTGGTCATCAGGATCAGCACTATGCCAAGAATGATGGGTATGACCCAGAACTGGTACATCTGCCTCCACTGCAGTCCGAAGAACCTCACAAGCAGGTAGATGCTGAAGGGGCCGATGGATATGCCGAAGGTACCGCCAGCGTTGAGCAAGCCCATTGACTTTGCCCTGTCCTCGGGCTTGGAAAGCCTGGCGGTGTAGCTGTGGGCCGGTGGGTGGTAGAAGGTCATGGTCAGTGTCATCAACGCGGCGGCTACAACGAACATCCACGGGTTGTAGCTGAAACCGGCGATCAGGGCACCTGCAGCGGCCAGCCCGACGCTGAACGCGACAAGGTTTTTTGCCCCGCTCCTGTCGCTTATCCACCCCGCTGGGATGCTGAAGATGGCCTGGGCGAGTGGAGGTATGGCGGATATTATCCCGACCTGGTAGTTGTCCAGGTTAAAGTCATCCTTTATGAAGGGCATGAGTGTACTCCGCATATTACCCGCGGCGTGGACTAGGGCGTGGGTGACCACCATTGCCAGTACGCCCCTGTTAAGAAGCCCGTTTTTTTCCTTTTTTTGCTCAGCGCCCAAGGTTAATCACTACACCGCCCTGTACCGTTTCATTGTATTTAAGAGCGCAGGTCTGCCGCATACGATAAATAGTGTTCTGATGAAGTTGAGCCCATGTTCAAGGCGGGTACCGAGGTATTCGATGTCAGTGAGATCAGGGTAAAGGATTACCACTTCTTCCTCCGCGAGGGAACCGTCACATGCGAGGAGATAGTGGGGGTCTACCTTGACAGGATAACAGAGCTTGACAAGTCAACGGGCCTGAACTCCATTGTGATCCTGAACCCAAACGCATTGAAACGGGCGAGGGAGCTGGACGCGGAGTACAAGTCAACGGGCCAGCTGAAGAAGCTCCACGGCGTCCCCGCGATAATCAAGGACAACTACGACACCCATGACCTACAGACAGCGGGGGGAAGCCTTGCCATGAAGAGCAGCCTGCCCCCCGACGACGCGTACCAGGTCAGGAAGCTCAGGGAAGCAGGGGTAGTGGTACTGGGCAAGAGTAACATGGCGGAGTGGGCATTCAGCCCGTTCCAGACGGTGAGCAGCATCGCGGGGACAACAAGGAATCCCTACGACCTCAGCAGGGTGCCGGCGGGAAGCAGCGGCGGGACGGCCGCGGCTATAGCGGCCAACCTCGGCATGATCGGGCTGGGCACAGATACGGGTAACAGTATAAGGGGTCCAGCCAGCCACTGCAACCTGGTGGGCTTCAGGTCAACCATGGGACTGGCCAGCAGGGACGGGATAATCCCCCTCTACCTCAGGAACGATGTGGGCGGACCCCTGTGCAGGACAGTTGAGGACGCCGTGAGGGTTCTGGATATCATTGCGGGGCACGACGAGGCAGACCCAATCACACGATTATCAGAGGGAAAGATGCCCGAGAGCTACCTTGACCACCTGAGGGACGACGGGCTCACTGGCAAGAGGATTGGCGTCCTACGGTATTACACGGACAAGCCATCAACCGACCCACGGGTCGTTGAGGTATTCGAGGAGGCCATTGAAGCCATGAAGGAGAGGGGCGCGATGATGGTGGACCCCTTCACAATCAAGGACTTTGATGAACTGTGCGAGGATATATGGTGCAACACCTTCAAACGCGACCTATCGGCCTACCTGAACTCGCTTGAAAACCCCAAGTACACATCAGTCGAAGAGATATACGGGACCGGGCTGCACTCGGCGTACATCGAGGACAGGCTCAAGGCCATGGCGGGGTCAGAGCCCGAGCCGGGGTGCGGTGACGTGTACACTGAGCCAAAGAACATCAAGCTAAGGGACGCGGTAACAGGCGAGATGGACCGCCTTGAGCTGGACGCCATCATCTACCCCACTTGGAGCAACCCTCCCAGGAAGATAGGGGACATGGAGAGCCCCGCCGGGGATAACAGCCAGAGAATACCGCCGCACACGGGCATGCCGGGTATAACGGTTCCCATGGGTTACACTTACAACGACCTGCCAGCGGGCTTACAGATCGTGGGGCGGCTGTTCAGCGAGGCCACTCTGATAGAGATAGCGTACGCCTACGAACAAGCCACCATGCACAGAATGTCCCCCGAGGGCTTCTAGTAGCCGTGCTCAACGAATCGCCGGAATGAGCCAACGAGGCCCCGTGGGTACAGCGGGGCAGATACCAGTAGCATGGTCAAGGGCACCAGGTACAGGTTCTCCGCGAGCCAGGGGCCAAGAACATCCTGACCAAGCGATGTGAACCAGACATAGATCATCGCCGTGAATAGGCCGCCGAGGAAAGGATTGATTTTCTTCTCCAGTCCCCCAACGAAGACGCCGGCAAGCGGCGCGATCAAAAGGATCTGCCAGCTCAAAGGAAACCAGAAGGGGTACAGGGCACCGACGAAGCATGCTGTAGCGCCTGATAGCGCGTAGACGGCGATATCCCATTTATCAAACCCCCTGGGCCCGGAATCGACAACGGGGCTGAGTACGAAACGAAGCACCACAGATAATACGAGGGCGGCTGTGCCCTGGATGATTACCCCTGGAACCGTGAACAGGATAAAGTCCCTGTCCCTCAGGAGTGACCCCATCAAGAGTGAACTACCCCCGTCGAGGAGGTACAAGAACAGCCCCCGCCCCATCAGGTACAGAACCCCAAACGAGGGGAGAGATACCAGTGAGACGATCCGGGGGTCTTTGTAACGTCGAAGGAGGTCAAGGTACCCGAAATTCAAGGCAAGGTTCACTAGGCCGCCGACGAGGACACTGACAAGGACACCCCAGTACGGGTTCAATGAAAGTATATTGGTAGACGCGCTGGAAAGAGTCCCGCCAAGGTACATGAGGCCAGCCAGCCCCATGTTGATGACGCCGTTCTTCCTGAAGTTCAAGCCCATTGATCCAGACGCGGTTGAGATGAGCACCCCGTTCAGGAAGATTGCCCATGACAGCGTGAACCATGACATGGGCATTAAGAAAAGGGAGCATGATTAAAACTCCCCTATTTTTTTAGGCGTCCCCGTTTTCTGCGCCCAGGGGAGCAATGAAACTGGATTGCCGAGATACAGCCGTCTTAGATGGGGGCTCCCATCGGAGGCTTGGCCGGCGGCGTCAGTTTCAGCGCCTCCGGGTTGTCCTCCAGCTGCTCCAGTACAGAGTCAAGGTACCAGTGCTGCGCCAGCTGCAACGGGTCATCAGTCTCCACGTCCTCCAGCTTGGAGTTCAGGTCATGCAGCTTGTACAGCGCCACGCTCCTGACGATGGCGGGGACCTCCTGACTCCTCACCAGCTCCACCATGTAATAGAGGACACAGTTGTTGACCACCCTCTGGAGTTCCTGGCTGTACGGGTCATCGTATGTCCTGAGCCACGTCGCGTCAAACAGCCGCTCAACGAGCTCCACCAGACCGGGCACCTCGGGGTCCCTAGCGTGGTACTCGACCAGCCGCGCTGCCCTCTGCGGGTGCAGCAGTATGCTCACGCTCATTCCTGCGGCGGTCTCGGCCATTGCAAGTGCATCGAAGGGGAGACCCGTCTTGCCCGGGAACAGGTTAGGCGTCTCGGGGAAGTGCTGCGGCCTCGGGGGCATGATGTTCATCAGGGCGCTGGGCAGCTCAAGTGCGCTTGGCTTGATGGTTTCAAGCATGGCCTCGATGCCCCTATATTGTTCCCCTGCGGGCACTATCCTCGGGTTCTCCTGCACGTCGCCCCTCACCTTGTAGTGGTAGTACAGGCCGCCAATGACGCTGGCCGCGGACTCTAGCTGGAACCTGTGGAACAGGTACGTCGTGACAAGGGGCTCCTCAAGTCTCGCCATGGGCGTCCCGTGGCGTATCCTGTGCTCACTGAGGTCGTCGGTGACTCTGATACTCTTATCGAGTACGGTGAAAGGTGGCTGGTCGAGATAAACTACACGACTGTTGCAGGGGCAACGGTGTTGAATGACGCTAGTGCGTTCAGCGGTGCGTATGATATGTTCAGGCTTGAGCTGAGGCCCGCACAGGGTGCTGTCTTGGCTATCGAGAGGACAATCCCCGCGGTCAACACGAAGAGCATGATCCTTGAGTAAGCTCAAAGACCATTCCTTCCTTCCCCTTTTTTAATTATTTTTTAGAGTCAGCCTAGTCTCTCTTGTTATGCTTGAAAGTGAAGGCAGAGGGGCATAGATCGGTGAGCAAACATCCTTCGCAGTTTGGCTTCTTGGCGTCACAGACCCGCCTGCCGTGGGTTATGAGCATGTAGTTGACGGCCCACCATTTCTCCTGGGGGAACAGCTCCATGAGCTCCCGCTCTACCTTGACGGGGTTCTTCTGGTCGCTGAGCCCCAGTAGCCTGCTGAGCCTGTGGACGTGGGTGTCCACGGCGATGCCCACTATCTTCCCGAAAGAGCCGGCGAGGACTATGTTGGCTGTCTTCCTGCCTACACCCTTGAGCTTGACCAGCTCCTCCATGGTGTCGGGGACCTGGCCTCCGTGCTCGTCTATCAGGGTCTGCGAGAGGGTCTGGATGGCGTCGGCTTTGCGCCTGAAGAAGCCGGATGACCTGATGTCCTGCTCCAGCTCCTCCCGTTGGACGGTGGCGTAGTCCTCTGCGGTCTTGTACTTTTTGAACAGCTCCTTTGTCACCTTGTTGATCTGCGTGTCCGTTGCCTGGGCGGATAAGACCGTTGCAACCAGCAGCTCCAGCGGTGTGTGGTGGGTCAGCTCTGTTCCCTCGACGCTGGGGTACTCCTCCTCCAGCCTCCGGATTACCTCGTGGGCTCGCTCCCTGTCATTCATGCCCTGTGATAGGCGTCGCTGGCTTATTTAGAAATCGTCTGGCAGCGGGGGCACGTTTCAGATAACGGTGGGCCGTAAATTCTGGAAAAAAAATATTTGATGCGTGTTTCTTGTGTCAAGTAACCTGACATAAGGCGAAAAAAGGTGCGCATACTTGGTACCGGGTGGCAAATAATGTGCTAATAGAAAAAGTGGTTAATATAAAAAAAGGGGAGCCTACCAGGCCCCGCCCCGCTTGATCCATTCCATGGTCTCTGGGTGGATCTCCTTGTAGTTGTCCTTGATGTACTGCCTCATCTCGTCGGCCAGGGCGATGGTCCTGTCGTAGCCCTGCTCCTTGATGAACGCATCAATCTCGGCCTTGGTCTTCCTCTTTGGGTTCCAGTTCTCCTCGTTGGCCACCCTGAACAGTATCCTGGCGTGGTTCGCCGAGGCCAGGTGGAGGTTCTTTATATCCACCTTGTCGAGGGTGTCGTACTTGGTGTGGCCGTAGCCCCTGCCTGACCTGGTTGCCGTGGGGTCGGAGTTGGACGCGCATGGCACGCCCTTGAGGAAGAAGGGCCAGTGGTCGCTGTAAGGGCTGACGCCCTGCTTGGTGGGGATCTCCGCCACCATCTCCTTCTCCCACTTCTTCACCAACACGTCGATGGCAGGGAAGTCGTGGATGTTTAGCCCCTTCTTGCCCGCGCTTCCCCCCGAGTCCAGGTTCAGCATGAACCTGCACTTTTCAAGCTCGGCCTCGTGGGCCTTTGCGTAATAGTAGCTGCCGTAGAGGCCGATCTCCTCGGCCCCGAAGGTCATGCACCGGACGCGCCTCTTGAGTTTGTCCTTGACCTTGACCAGGTTCCTGGCTATCTCCATGACCACCGCCACCCCTGACGCTGGGTCAACGGCTCCCTGGCTGATGTCGTGGCCGTCAAGGTGGCTCCCGACGCAGATGTACTCGTCGTCGGCCGGGTTGTCCGGCACCACATCCGCGATGATGTTCCACGTGGGCGTGTCAACGTTTTCGTCGGTGGTCTTGATCCTTGCCACAACCTTGCCCTCCCTCTCGATGAGGCGCTCGATGAAGCTTCCATCCTCGTATGAGATGCCGATGGCCGGGATTACGGGGTTGATGCCGCCGGTGGGTGGGCCGTACGCCGGGTAGTGGTTCATGAACACCCAGCCCGCCGCGCCCGCTATGACGCTGCGCATGTATTTCTCGCTGCGGTGAAAGAACCTCTTCATCCCTGGTGGCTTCGCTGATGTGACCATCACGATCTTGCCCTTGAGCTTCTCCTCGTCATAGTCAGGTATTGCCCCTGGGCCGATGAAAACGAGCTCGGCCTCGACCTCGCCGCCTAAGCTGTGTGGCAGGCTGATGACCTCGAAGCTCATCTTGATGGGGCTCACGATCTCAAGTGTGGCGGGGCCACGGTTCCAGCCAGCGATGGTGAACTCCTCGGCGTGGACGTTCTCGCAGCCGTACTCTTTGAGCTTTCCCACTATGTAATCAACGGCGTCCTTGTCCCCTGGCAGGCCGGGGAACCTGCTCCCGTGGACATCACACAGTATCTTCAAGTTGTCCATGGTCTCGGAGCTTGTGTAGACCTCCGCCACGATCTTCTTGTCAACTTCTAGGTATGGGTTAACCAAAATTTATCTCCGACATTACAGCCGGCAGTTGCGGATATAAAACCTTCAATCCTACCTGATTTGGAGTAAATATTGTAAAATCACCAGTTTCAATGGAAACTGTTATTTTTGCGTAAGGTATAAACTTGGAAACATGGCACCAAGGACTCCCATTATTCTGATAGTTGGTATTCTAATCGGGGCGATCGCAGGCTACGGCGTTCTCTCCACAATGAACACCCCATTAATCAATGATTACATGGACTCGATCACTCAAAACGAGATAGAAATCTCGTCTTTGACATCAGACCTGGACGATCAGGTAGAAGAATATGAGCTGCTCCAGGACGAGTACGCCGAGTTGGACACAGAGACTGAATCAATGAGTAGTGATCTTTCGACCTTAACGGCCCAATACGAGACGCTTGAGTCAAGCTATGAAGAGTTATTGCAGAAATACGAGATCGTTGTCGCGTCACTACCTCTTTCAGCTGCACCCATCTCGGCTGAGACGATAGACCTAGAATATACCAGGTACTTTAAGGGAAGAAAGTTCACCCTACCGTTGTCAATTCCTGAATCAATGTATGAGTATTACAGCGAGAAGAAAAGGGCTGAAACTGATGATTATTCAATATACGTGACACACCCATATGATGACGAGTACATCAACACGATAATACAGAAGATGAATTTTATTGCTCTTGATCGTGGGTATTCTGAATTAGAGAAAATCAACTTGATAATATCGTTCGTTCAAAGCATGCCTTACACATCGGATAATGTAACCACTCCATACGACGAGTACCCACGTTACCCACTGGAAACGCTTGTTGATAACGGGGGCGACTGTGAGGATTCATCCATTCTCACAGCGTCCTTACTAAAATCAATGAACTATAACCTCATTTTGATTAACCCGCCAGGACACATGGCAGTCGGTGTCAACGTCGAGGCATATGGGAGTTACTGGACAGTTAACGAGGAGCAGTACTTCTACCTGGAGACAACAGCGGAGGGGTGGGAGATAGGAGACATTCCCGAAGACTACAGCGATGCCAGTGCGTTCCTCTACGAATTGGCCCCAATACCTATTTGCACTACTGACTGGACTGCGTCATGGAAAGGAACATCCCAGCTAGAAGTCACAGTCACGGTTACGAACGAGGGGACAGCCTTGGCATCAGATATCATGGTCTATGCCTCGTTCGATGCAGGGGATGATTATGTCTGGAATGAGGAGGAGAGCACCAGTTTCAGCCTCAGTATAGGGAACAGCTACACTGTAACTTTGATTCTGGATGTACCAAAGGATGAAAACACCCGGCTTATAGTTGGAGTTGTTGACTCCGAAGGATATTCAGTAGATGAAAGCTATTCAGAATGGTTCGACACGCGCGCGCGTTGAGGACTATCTCAGCCTCGTGCATGACTTCACGTTAGAGGAGGGAATAACAGCGGTGGTTGTTGACAAATCGGGGATCGTTTTTGCTCATAGCGGTACTGATTTGTTTTCTCTGGAGGACGGCCCGTTATCGCTCAATTACAGCACCCATCCATGTGTCCAACAGGCCCTCAATGAGGAAAGCGGACGGGGGCAACATACTGTTTCTGGAGAGGAGGTTTTTGGAACCTGGATGAGTTATGAAAAAGCCGGATGGGGCATAGTATTGACATCTCCGATTCAATCAATAATCGAGAGGACCCAGGTTCTAACACAGAGTTTACTGTCCATCAATCTCGCCGTCTTCATTTCTACGCTGGGAGTCTCGCTTGTATTAACTCGGAGAATTACCCAGAATCAGAAAGATGCAAGAGATGAGATCGAGTTCCTGGCAAGGTTCCCCCAGGAGAACATAAGCCCTGTTCTCAGGATCAACAGGGATGGCGTCATTCTTTACTCAAACGATGCCGCTGTTCAACAATTGGTGGGCTGGAACCCAGCTATCGGTGAAAATGTTTCTGAGGAATGGTTGGGTAAGGTGACAGCGTCGCTGGACTCGGGTTTGAAAGCCCAGTTCGAGCAGGTATATGGGGAACGGGTCTTTTCATTCAACCTGGCACCGGTAGTGGAATCGGGTTATGTGAACCTCTATGGAAGAGACATCACTGAACAGAAAAAGGCCGAGACCGCTGTACTGAACCACGCGGAGAACCTGGCATCGCTCGTCGCTGAGCGAACCCAGGAACTGGAGGAGTCAAACAGGCAGCTGCGACACCTGGATGAGATGAAAAATAGCTTCATCTCGTCAGCCGCCCACGAGTTGAGGACGCCGCTGACCACCATCAAGGGCTACCAGGAGCTGGTCGGTCTACATGATGACGCCCTGCCTGAGGTAGTTAAACAGTACATGGCCGTATCGTCCCGCAGCACTGATAGGCTCGTGAAGATAACCGATGACCTCCTCGACCTCCAGAGGATCAACACTGGCAGGCTTGAGTTAAACAAAGAGAAAGTTGACCTTGTACAGCTCGTGGACAACGTGGTCGACGAGCTCACGCTGGTTGCCAAGGAAAGGGATATCAAGCTCATCGTTGAGCACCAGGACTCCATCGAGTCACAAGTTGACCCGTTGAGGATATCTCAGGTTACCACCAATATTATTCATAATGCCATAAAGTTCAGCGAGGACGGCGGGCAAGTGCGGGTGTCTACCTCTGTGAACGAGGGGAACGCGGTGATTTCCTGCATGGTTGACGGCATAGGGATTGACAAGGCTGATCAGTCTAGACTTTTCTCCCCCTTCCCAGGCATCATCCGTGATAACAAGTACAGGAGCACCGGGCTGGGCCTGAGCATATCCAAGGGCATAGTTGAGCTCCACGGCGGGACAATCTGGGCAGAGTCCGAGGGGCTGGGAAAGGGCAGCGTGATCACGTTCACGATCCCCATCCAATAATTTTAACCCCGGATGTGGCAGCCAAGGCTGTATGTTTATATCAGTAAATCAAGAGCTAATGGTCTATCCATGTTAGGCGGTGTCATGTTTTGGGGTATATCAACAAGTTACGTGACAGCCTATCGTTCAGGGGCAACGTCCCCGGCCTCTTCATAAGCGGAATCATCGAGTGCTCGGCCTGGCACATGTACGACCTGGTCTGGCAGCCCTACATGCTCAGCCTCGGCGGCACCGTTCCAATGATTGGGCTGATTATGAGCATCTGGACGGCTTTCAACTCGCTGCTTCAACTTGTTACTGGCGAGTTAGCTGACAGCAGGGGCAGGAAGAACTCAATGAACTATTACTACTTCTTCACTATCATCGGGCTGGTGGTCGCCATCGTGGCGAGGAACTGGATGTACTTCATCATCGTCAACATACTCTTCGGCATCGCTGATTCCCTTGAGGGACCGGCGTTCAGCCCCATGTTCGCCGAGTCCGTTCCGCCTGAGAAGATGGCGGTAGCCATGAGCATGATCACCCTCATCTGGAGCCTCCCCGGTTTCTACGGGAAGGCGTTAGGCGGGTACCTGGGCGACCGCCTGGGGGGTCAGCAGGTAATGTACATCGTCCTCGCCGCCCTTGTCGTGTCAGCCCTGTGGTTCTACTTCACCACCGAGGAGACCCTCACCGAGAAGAAGCCGTTCAGGCTCAGCGCAGTGTTGAGGAACATAAAGGGATTCGCAAGGCCAGAGACGAGACTCATTCCGTTCTACCTCGTCTCCATCCTTGACAGGTTCGGGTGGCAGATTAACGCAGGAATACTTGTGACCATGTTCACCCAGGAGTACGGGTTCAGCCTCACCAAGATCGGGATACTGATGACAGTTGAGATGGTGGCCATGACCATCGCCAGCATCCCAATAGAGAGGGCACTGGACAGGTACAGCAACAGGAACGGGGTCATAGGTGCCCTGGTCCTGAACGTGATAGTCTTCGGGGGGTACGCGTTGACGTCCAGCTACGGGATGCTGATTGCGCTGCAGGTGGTCAAGGGGGTCACAGTGGGCCTCTGGGACACATCCATAATGCTCTACCAGAACAAGATAGTGTCACAGGAGGAGAGGGGAAAGACATTCGGGAACATCAACGGCATCAAGGGGCTCGTGGCAATACCCGCACCATTCATCGGCGCGATACTGTTCGGCTACATCGGGTTCAAGGGGGTGTTCGCAACAAGCGCATCGGTCCTCGTGCTGGCTCTGCTGGCATCAACGAAGCTGGTAGAACCGACTCCCTAGTAGATGGCCCTTCTCCTGCCAACTACCTTCAGGAAACGGAACTTGTACTTCTCGTCCCCGCCTATCGAGTCAAACAGGTCCTTGTACTCCTGGCCCAGGTCAGATGCCCTAGGTATCGGCCTCGGCGGGTCGTTCAGGCCCATCTCGTTCTTGAACAGGTCAAATATCGCGGGGTTACCCATTGCGGGGCGGCCCATCATCACGCCGCTTACACCCATCTCCATCAACGCCTGCACCTTCGCGGAGGTCTCGATGCCCCCGTTGGCGATCACAGGAATGCCCCTTGCTGCCTCCACGCACTCTGGGTAAACCGAGTCGTCCTCGGGCTCGCTTGAAGCCTGACCCGCGTGCTTGGCGTGGACCACGAAGAAATCAGGGTCAACCCCGCCCAGGTTGTTGAGGTAAAGCTTGTTGTCCTTCTCGTACTGGTTCAGTCCCAGCCTGATCTTGACAGACACAGAGTAGCCGTGGCCCCTGATGAGCCTCACCAGCTTGGAGGTCTTTGTCGCCCTCTTCACCATGGCGGCCCCCTTGCCCTGCCTGATAACGTCCTTGCTGGGGCAGCTCAGGTTCAGGTTAAAGCCCCTGAAGCCCTTGAACGGCCTGAAACGGGACAGAAACCGGTCAAGTTTTGCTTCGTTACTTGATAATATTTGAATCTGGACCGGCGTCGAGTCCTTTGGCTCTATCTTCTGCAGAGAGCCCTTGTTATTGTTCAGGAAACTGTTGACGTGGGCCATCTCTGTGAACGTCAGCTCGGCCCCGTGCTTGTAGCAGAGGGTGCGGAAGACGCTGTCACTGTACCGCTCCAGCGAGGCTAACATGAAACTGAACAAGGTATGGGGGTTAAACGGTTTGCCGAATAAAAGGATGGGTTAGAGAACCTCGTCCCAGCTGCCCGAGATGCGGTCAAGGTACGCCACTGTCTCAGGTCGGAGGGACAAACTCTGTTTCCCAAGGTACTCCTTGAGCTTGAGCCCGAGCTTCACTGTCTCGTCCAGGCCCTGGGACTCGACAAGCTGGGCGATCTCGTCCTGGTTCCTGTGCTTGACGGGCCACTTTTTCATGTTGGCGATCTTCAAAGCGAGGACGGCCGCGTTGCCGGCGCACTCCCTCATGGCCCTCAGGTCAACCTTGTCAACGGTGTCGAACTTTGTGTGTCCGAAGCCCCTCCCGGCTCGCTTGGCTGCCTCATCTGGGTCGCCCATGCTTGCTGTGGGAACACCCTGTAGCACGAAAGGCCAGTGGTCACTGTACGGGCCCACTGACTGCCACATCGGTAGGTCGGTTCCTATCTCGTTTATGACCTCCCGGAACAGGGGCTCAAGCCCAGACCAGCCGTGGAGGCAGAAGCCCTGCCTACCAGCCCTTCCGGCCGCGTCAAAGTTCATCATGAACCGGATGTTACCCATGAAATCAGGGTGGTCATCGCAGTATGCACGGCTGCCGAAGAGCCCGATCTCCTCAGCGCCGAAGCAGATGAACCTCATGTTGTGGCTCAGGTGTTTTTTCTCCTTCACCAGGACCCTGCCGAGCTCCATGACTATCGCCGCCCCTGTGGCGTCATCCAGGGCACCGACGGCTATATCGTGGCCCTCGTAGTGCGCGCCGTAGACTATCCAGTCATCAGAGCCAGCTGTGCCCTTGATATCACCCACGACGTTCCAGGTATCGACGATGAGGTTTGTGCACTTGGTCTCCAGCCTCAGATTGACCTTGCCCTTCCTCTCCAGCATCCTTGCGAGGTACATCCCGTCCTCGTAGCTCACCCCTATGCCGGGGATGATGGGGCTTATGCCCCCCGTGGGCGGTCCATAGGCGGGGTAGTGGTTCATGAATATCCATCCAGCCGCGCCCGCCATGACGCTGCGCTGGTACTTCTCGCTCCTGTGGAGGTAACGCTTCATGCCCCTGGGGTTGCCGCTGTTCACCATAACGATCTTGCCCTCGATCTCGTCCGCCAGCTCATCGTAGATGTGGACAGGTCCAGGGCCCAGGTAGATGAGCTCGCCCTCAACGGTGCCCTCGCTGCTCATGGGCAACGCGATGCACTCAATCTCCTTTTCCTTGGGAGAGGTCACCTCAAGCTTGCTTGAGCCACGTATCCAGCTGGGGATGGTGAACTTTTCAAGGTGCACGTCCTGGAGGCCGTAGCCTTTCATCTTCTCCGCCATGTACTCGCAAGCCGCCAGGTCCATCCCTGAGCCGGGCCACCTCGCATCGTACTCGTCGCAGATCTC
>CAYLJH010000029.1:0-14252 GCA_964383685.1 uncultured Candidatus Bathyarchaeia archaeon
GTTTTTATCCATAATTTAAAAAAAAATGCTTCTGATATATTTGAAAAAAGAGAAAATAGGGGAAAAGGTAATTATTGTTTCTTTGTTACGAAGTAACTCAGAGCCGCCCCAAGTATGCTCACAACAATGGCAACCAAGATAACAGTACTTGTAGCGAATCCTTGCCCATCGCTTAGAGTCGCGATTTCACTACTTGCATCCTCTAGATCTGTCTCCAGAGAAGAAATAGTATCCTCAGCTTCACTAAACTGATCTTCTATACTGGATTTCTCGTTGTTTGTCGCTACTAGCTCAGATTCCAGAGATGAAACAGTACCCTCAGCTAGGTTTAGCCTTGCTTCTGTGTTGGCCTGTTTTACAGCGTTAAGGTCAGTCATCTGCACGTTATGATAGTTGACGTGAATGAATGGTTGTTCCATGTCATTGGGTAAAGTGAACCCACTCGGTACTGGAGACATAACAGGTCCAGTTGGTGATACGGCGATATTCGCTAGAACCACGTGAATCAAGACTTCATCGTAGTTTATCTCATCCGGGGTTAACACCATCTCGTAGTTTTCGTCTCTCATGTTTCCGGTAACCATCACGTGTACAACACGGTTATCCGCTACAACCTCACCGTCTATCCTGAGGATTCCTACGCCCCAGAAAGTCACATATGTATAGGCTGTTGGCACAAGACGTGACCCGATACCAGTTGATCCATGGTGGATAACATCGGTAGCGACGCCGCCGAAGAATGGGTGGTCGTCCCCCATGGGGATTACCATATCCACTATTATCTCATAGTGTTTTCCATTTGGTCCGGTGAACTCACTGTAGAAACTTACCTCGTCTTTTGATCCTTGCCCGTCAACTAAGGTGATGTCTTTGACTGTGAAGTTTAACGACCCTTGGATTGGTGCATAGTTATCGCTGAAGGGTGTTGGTACTGCTGTGGTTGTGAATGCGGTCCCATCCTCGTTTGTCATTCTACCCATGACTGGAACGCCAAGTGGTGGTGCTTCGGTTCCTAGTGGTTGGTCTGGAGTACCGAATACATCGGGGTCAAGTTCTCTTGGTCCTGGCAGTATCCATGTTACGTCTCCTTCTTCTTCATAGTTTGCTGTTACCCATATCCATTCTGGGGATACGTTGTCTTTGAGTTCCATGCCTTCCTGTGCCGCAAATGCGGGTGTCACTGTGAGCATAAGTATAAGTGTGGTTATTGTCAGTGCTTTTAATGTTCTAGTTCGATTTTTTTCATTTTAATCTAATTCTCCTACGACAGGTGGCTAATCGTTGAATAAAAAGAAGACTTTAAACCGTTAAAGAATAAGTTGAACCGATAAATTCAGTGACATGTTTAAAATAAGGATGTATTGAGTAATAGGTGAATAATCTTGAAGGTGCTTCAAATTGCTACCATTGGATCAAACCCAGAGTCTGTTAGTGTAGGCATCAGGAGTCTCCCATTAGATAAACTCAATCTGATCTGTCTTGATAGTGAAATTGAAGTGGCGGAAGAATTCCGTAACAATTTGTTGAGAGTCATGAGAATTCCCATTGATATTTTTACAATTAGCGATCATGTGATCGATGAGATGCTGCAAGTAGTGTCAGATATAGTCTCAATTGAAGGGAAAAACTTTGATGACATTATTTTGAACGTTGCGGGGGGGAACAAGGATTTAGCATGTGCCGCTACTGTTGCTGCTTTCATTAATGGTTTGAAGGCATACCATGTGATGGGTGAAAACTTGATTATGCTTCCAATTATGAGGCTTGAATTCAAAGAGATTCTGTCCAATTCTAAAAAGGAGATTTTACATAACCTAGCCTCGGTCGATGGAGAGATTGAAAGTTTAACTAAGTTGAGTCAATTGTCTGGGTATAGCAAGTCTCTCCTAAGTCATCATATTTTTGGATCTAACTCAAGCAGGGGGCTTGTCTCTTTGGGGCTAGTTGAGGTTGATAGACGGAGTCGAGGAAGGCTTCATATGGAGCTTACAACTTTGGGCAGGCTTGCTCAAAGAATGTTAAACAATTAAGATCCAAAGCGCTCAAACCTACTTTTTTATTGTTTCAGGCATCTCGGGGAAGGTCTGAACTGCCGAGCTTTATATGTAGTTAGATGAGGAGTTTCCCCTTGTCGATGATTGGGATTCCATCAATCTCCACCCTCGGCTTCCTCAGCACGATGTCCAGGTGTATGTTACATGGGACTGCGGGTGTGCAGCCCCTCCCATAAGCCACGTGGACGTTGCCCAGCTTCTTCTTCTCCTCCGAGAACTCACCGGTCTCGCGGCACATGGGGTTGGTGCCCATGGCAAACTCCCCGAAGTTGTCTGCGTTGGGTATGTTCTCGATCATCCACCGGAACTTGTCGGCATCCCCGCCCTCGCCTATGACCTCAACGTACTTGCCCTCCTCCACTATCACCCTCAACGGGTCGTGGACGCTGTCCCACGGGTAGTTGCCGTAGACCCCGGTACTCTCCCTGACGTGTTTCATGGGTCCGTCGATGACTATCACGCCGTTGGCCGATCCCAGCACCGGGTATATCTCAAACTCGCCGTCGGGGGAGCAGAAGGACATTCCCGGCTTGTCAGCCATTCCCTTGTAGTTGATGTTCCTGGCCCCCTTGACGTTGCACCTCAGGTCAGTGCCCAGCCTGCTTGTGCAGTGCACCTCCCCCTCGCCGCCCTCCACGTAGGGCCGCATCCTCTCACCGATATCGTAGAAGACCTTGGGGTCACAGTCTGAACCCCCGCCCACCATGCTCCTCAGGGTCCTGCACTCCAGGGTCATCCGCCGGGTCTTCTTGTCCTTCAGCATCTGGGTGTACTCCGGCGGCACGTCAGGGTACAGCGAGTACCCTACGTCCAGGAACAGGTCCGCCTTCAGCAGCGCGCTCTTGGCCACATCAGTCAAAATCCTTGAACTGGACTCGTCCATCCACGCATCCTGAACAAGCATGCTCCACCGCGCCCCGGCAGCAGCGGCCGCCTGGGCAAGGCTCATGGACATCTCAAGCTCCGTCTTTGTGTCCGTGATGATGAGCACCTCCTCTCCGGGCTTCACGGCGCATTTCTCGTTGATGATCTTGTGGGCGTACTTGGCAGCCTCGATCTGCAGCCAGAATGGGGTTCCTCCAACCAGTGACATGGCAATCACGTAATAATCTCAATTGATACTATAAGGAATGTACGAGGAAAAGCCCGGCGGTAACACCCCGTGCCACCGGAAATATTTTTTTCCGCGTTAATACCAGTGGCCGGAGCGGATTTTTCCCCTTATGACCGGTTACTTGACACAAGCCCGCCCGAAAAAATATTTTTTTCCAGAATTTACGGCCCACTGTTATCAAAAAAAGTTACCAAGTAACAACCTGCATGTACCTGCCCCCCACGGGTTAATTTATCAGGCCGCCAGCCAATGAAAACCCATGAGTTCCGACGAGTCCACCAGGTGCTTCGGCAACAAGGATTCCATCATGGCGGCGTACCACGACACCGAGTGGGGGGTGCCCACCCACGACGAGAGCGAGCTGTTCGGGTTAATCCTACTTGAGGGGGCCCAGGCAGGCCTCAGCTGGCGCACCGTGCTCCACAGGAGGGAGGCGTACAGGGAATCATTCGCCGGCTTCGATCCCATCGCCGTGTCCCGCTACACCCCTGAGAATCTGGAGGACCTGCGCATCAACAGCGGCATCATCAGGAACCGGCTCAAGATAGCGTCCGCCGTCAAGAACGCCAAGGCGTTCCTCCAGATACAGGAAGAGTTCGGCAGCTTCGCAAGGTACCTCTGGGCGTACGTGGACCACAAACCGGTGATGAACCACTACACGGAGTGGAGCGAGGTGCCTGCCAAGACAGACCTCAGCAAGGCAATCAGCAAAGACCTGAAGAAGCGGGGCTTCAGCTTCGTGGGCCCGACAATCATGTACGCCTACATGCAGAGCGTGGGCATGTTCAACGACCACCTCACCTCGTGCTTCAGGCACGCACAGATACTGGAGGAGCACGGCCCATGAGCGCAGAGATGATCCTCCAGAACGCAAACATAATCACAGTTGACGGCGACGACTCTGTACATTCATCAATCGCGATAGAGGGCGAGAGGATCATCGCCCTGGGTACAGACGAGGAGATGGAGCGCCTAAACGGCCCCGACACCATCGTCCTGGACATGGAGGGCAGGACCATCACCCCTGGCTTTGTTGACAGCCACAACCACACCTGCGAGTACGGGTTCAGCGAGATGATACTGGACCTCAGGTACCCCGCCGTGAAATGCATACAGGACATCGTTGACAGGGTGCGGGAAGCAGCCGAATCAAAAACCAAGGGGACCTGGATCAGGGGCGTTGGCTGGGACGACGCCCTCCTTGAGGAAAAGCGTCCCCCAACGAGGCAGGACCTGGACCCAGTGAGCCCCGACCACCCCGTCATCCTCCACGCCCAGACCCCCGTACAGGTGGCCAACACCTACGCGCTGGGCCTGGTGGACGCCGAGTACGCATCAGACTATGACGGCCAGCTCCTTGACCACGAGGTCTCTTTCAAGATCAGGCTCCTGGCCAGGGACTACACCGTGGATGAGTGCAAGGAGGCAATCCTCAGGGCACAGGAGGCCCTGTTCAAGGTAGGCGTCACCGCCCAGAAGGAGGCGGGAGCCACCGACACCATGATCGAGGCGTACAGGTCCCTCCACGACGAGGACAGGCTCGACATCCGCAGCTTCCTCATGATCGGCATACACAACGGCCAGACCACCGTCAAGCTGGCGAGGGAAGCAGTCCAGAAGTACGTGCCCGAGGGCGACGACAAGCTCTACCTGGGGGCAGTCAAGTGCAGCTTCGACGGCAGCGGCGGCAACAGGACCGCGTGGCTCTACGAGCCGTGGAACAGGAACTACACGGAGACTGATGGGGACAACACAGGCAGCCCCATCATACCCGAGCCGGACACGTACCCCGAGATAGCAAAGATCATCCACGGTGCCGGGTTCCAGATCGGAGCCCACTGCGTCGGCGACCAGACCATCGACAGGTACATCGACGCGATAGAGGCCGCGATCAAGGACAATCCACGCACCAACTGCCGCCACAGCGTCATCCACAACAACCTGCCCACCGACTACGCCCTCAGGATGGAGACCGCCATGGGCGACAACATCGTGGTCGAGGCCACCAGCGCGTACCTGTACTTTATCGGCGACAGCTACGCCGGCAGCTTCGGGCCCAACAGGAGCAGGCGGCTAATCCCCCTCAAGACCCTCATGGACCGCGGCGTCATCGTGGGCAACGGCTGCGACTGGAACACGTGCTTCATCAACCCCCTCCACGGGCTGTACGCGGCGATTACCAGGAAGCCGCGGAAGGGGGTGTACGGCGACCAACCCTTCGGCACCGACGAGTGCATCACCCCCATGCAGGCGCTGAGGACGTACACCTGGAACAGCGCGTATTGCATGTTCTGGGAGGACAACATCGGAAGCCTGGAGCCAGGAAAGTACGCCGACCTGGTTATCTGGGACAAGAACCCGTTGACGGCCGACCCGGAGGAGATGCTGGATATCAAGGTCGAGGCCACAATGGTTGACGGAAAGTGGGTCTACAAGGCGTAGGTTCTCAATCTACCGTTTTTTGATGATGGTTCCTTTCTCGATTAGCTCCCGTAGCTTCTCGTTGTTTATCCCAGTGTATGTAATCGATCTGCCGTTGTACATTATCTTCCCGGACGCCTCAAGGTAGCTCAGGACCGTGTGGAATGTCTGGTACTCTATCTGCCTCGGGAGGCTCTCCCTCAGAGCCTTCTTTGTGGGGTACTCATTCATCTCTAGCAATGAGTTCTCAACCATTAGAATGGTGTCTAGGGTTGGGCTATGTCCTACCATCGGCAAGACCGAGAAAGAATAAAATTATATAAAGTTATGGAATTTTCCACAATGAGTCGGGCAGTACAGCGTTTTCTTATACAAACTCAATCTTTTTCTCGGGTAGGCAACCTCGCCTACCCATACCATATAAAAGCCAGTGTTCAGTAATGAAACTAAATATCTACCAGACAATGTCTGGAGGGTATGTGAAAACAGTTGGAGAAACCACAAATCACGCATATCGTTCTTGATGTGCTCAAGCCACATCAGCCACCTTTACCCGAGTTCGCATCATTCCTAGGAGAGATGAGCGGGGTCACCAGAGTAGACGTCTCAGTAGTCGAGATGGACGAGAAGACAGAGAGCCTGAAGATCATCATTGACGGGACAAAGCTCGATTACGAGGCCCTGAGGTCCCACATGGCCAGGCAGGGCGCGGTAATCCACAGCGTCGACCAGGTTATAGTAGAGTAGGAAAATGCCTACCACCCCCACTATCACACCGTTTCTGGACAAACCCGTTGACCCAGCGGACGCCGATTACATAGTTTTCGGGGCACCCCTTGACAGGACTTCATCAAACAGGAAGGGGACACGCTTCGGACCCGACGCCATCAGGAGGGAGAGCAGCTACCTGGACACTTACAGCCAGAGGACCGGCCTGGACTGGGACGACCTGAAACTCGCTGATATAGGGGATGTAACCAGCGATGACGTCGAATCATGCCTCGCGAGTATCGAGGAACTGATAAAATCAACGGACAAGACACCTTTCATGCTGGGCGGAGAGCACCTCATCACCCTCGGCGCGTTAAGGGCCATCAAACCAGACCTGGTCATCGTCTACGACGCCCACCTGGACCTCAGGGACGAGCTGTTCGGGGAGCGCATGAGTCACGCCACGTACCTCAGGAGGGGCCACGAGGAGCTGGGGTACAGGGCCATCAAGGAAAGAACAGACCCGATCAAAACAATCAACGAGGCCATGGAGTCCGCGTCGAAGGTGTACCTCAGCATAGACCTGGACGTGCTTGACCCCGCGTACGCCCCGGCGGTTGGCAACCCACACCCCGAGGGGCTTTCAACGACCCAGCTAATGGATATAATCACTGGTACCATGTCAGGCAAGATAGCTGGTTTCGACCTCAACGAGGTCTACCCCCACTTCGACACCGGCAACACGGCCACAACCGCGGCCTACGTCGTCATGGAGACACTTTACTCCCACATCAGGAGCCGTCGAATTGACTGACACGCACGAGTGGCGGATTGACGTCCCGATGCTGACCAACTCCTACATGGTCATGGACATACTCTTCGTCATAATCGGCTCCGCGGGGGTTCTCGGAGCCCTCCTTTTCGTAGTCATGGGCGGGGAGGACATCCTAGCCATACTTGAGATACTCGTCCTGGCCACAGGCGGGCTCATCGTGCTGGCGTTCTTTGTCATAGGCGTCGTGTTCCTCAACAAGATGGAGATTGTCTTCAAGGTGGATGAAGAGGGAGTTCGCTGCGACCTGGGGGAGTACACAGGCAACCTCAACAGGCTAGCGTGGATGGTGACCTCAATATCACAGAAGGTCAACCCAACGGGCGGGGCACTCATCGCCAAGGGCAGGGAGAGCACTTTCATACCGTGGGCTGATATCGAGAAAGCGGTGTTTGACGGGCGGAAGAGGGTAATCAGCGTGTCATCTGCAAGGAGGCTGCTCCTGAGGCTGTACTGCACCCCCGAGAACTACGATAAGGTAGCCGGGGCCGTCGAGGAAATGCTCCCAGACGCGGAAATCAAGCGGATTTAACGAATTACCCACATTATTTATCCTGCGATGCCATAGTACCCCCGACTGGTGGCCATGAGCAACGAGGAGTTAACCAACATCAGGGGCAGGCTAGCCCCGGACAACACTGGGACAGTGTACATGCTATCAGCCGGGTACGACGGGGCCAACAAGAAGGCATACATCAGGCTGTACGAGCCCGAGTCAGAGGAGATATTCCTCTGGTACGACAACACCGGCCACCTGCCATACCTATTATCAAAGAAATCCGCCTCGGAGCTTGAGAAGAACAAGCGCATCACCGGCCACGAGGGCTTCAAGGGATTCGACGAGGTCATCAGGTACGACGCCCTTGAGGAGAAGGACATCCTTGTCACCAAGATCAAGGCCGGCGACCCCCTGAGCATAGGCGGCAGCCACAACGCCATCAGGGGCTACCTGGACGAGTCATGGGAGAACCGTATCAGGTACTATGCCTGCTACATCTACGACCAGGGATTGGTACCAGGAATGCCATACAGGGTAGTGGACGGCAACCTGGTGGCCGATGACTGGAGCCTCTCCCCCGAGATAGAGAAACAGTTCAACGACGTTCTCATCAACACCGAGGACCGGTTCAAGGAGCCCATGCTGGAATGGGCAAGGCTCCTCCAGGCACCCATACCCAACATCAGGCGCGTGGCCGTGGACATTGAGGTCAGGCCAAGTGTCCAGAATAGGATGCCCAGCGCAGACGAGGCGATTGACCCAATAATCACCGTGGCCTTCGCTGGCTCAGACGGCCTCAGAAAGGTAATCATGTTCGACGACCTGAACACCGGTGAAATTGTAACCGAGGTACCCGGCGCGAAAGATGTAATCCAGTTCGCAACGGAGAGGAAGCTCATCGAGGAGACCCTCCGCATCATAGACGGGTACCCCATAGTGCTCACGTTCAACGGCGACGACTTTGACTTCAAGTTCCTCAGGAACCGGGCAAGGAACCTGGGGGTGGCAAACGCCGATATCCCCATCACACTGGGCAGGCGGTTCGCTTTCCTCACAAACGGCGTCCACATCGACCTCTACCAGTTCTTCAGGAACAGGTCAATCCAGGGCTACGCCTTCGGCAGCTCATACAGGGAGTTCAGCCTCGACGACATCGCCATGGGCATACTGAACCAGGGCAAGATCAAGGTGGATTTCAACAACCTGAACATGCAGGACATGGCCGAGTACTGCATGCAGGACACTTACATCACCTACGAGCTGACCCATTTCAACGACAACCTAGTCATGAACCTCATGGTCATGCTCCAGCGCATCAGCAAGATGATCCTTGAGGACTTGACTAGGTTCGGCGTCAGCAGGTGGATACTTGCCCTCATGGAGTGGATGCACAGGAAGGAGGGCTGGCTAATCCCAAACACACAGGATATCATACTCCACAAGGGAGGCACCACCACCACCGCCATGATCAAGGGCAAGAAATACCAGGGCGCGATAGTCATGGACCCGGTGCCAGGCGTACACTTTGAGGTCACAGTGGTGGACTTTGCATCCCTGTACCCCTCTGCTATCCATAACTGGAACCTGAGCTATGATACATTGCTCTGCAAACACGAGGACTGCAAGACAAACCTCATCCCAGGTACATCCCACTGGGTCTGCACCCACAGGCGCGGCATGACAAGCGACCTCATAGGCAGCCTCAAGGACCTCAGGGTCCTGTGGTACAAGCCAAAGGCCAAGGACAAGAGCCTCTCAAAGGACATGCAGCAGTACTACCACGTAACGCAGCAGGCCCTCAAAGTGTTCCTCAACGCCTCGTACGGCGTGTTCGGGGCAGAGAGCTTCCCATTGTACTGCCCTCCCCTGGCGGAGAGCACGGCCGCCGTGGGCAGGTTCGCCATGGAGGAGGCCGGCAAGAAGGCGACGGAGCTGGGCGTCGAGATCCTGTACGGGGACACCGACAGCGTGTTCCTGGCGCACCCAACCAAGGAACAGACCGACGCCCTCGTCAAGTGGGCAGACGATTTCCTTCACATCGACCTTGAGGTGGAGAAGACCTACCGGTACGTCATCTTCAGCAAGCGCAAGAAGAACTACCTAGGCGTCTACAAGGACGGATCCATGGACATCAAGGGCTTGACTGGCAAGAAACGCCACATACCGCCCATACTCAAGGCCGCGTTCGAGGGCTTGACCCATATACTGAGCAACGTCCAGACCATGGACGAGTTCCCAATGGCCAAGGAGGACATCAAGGGACTGGTAACGGAGGTCCACGGCAGGCTCAAGAACAGGGAGTTCAAGATCGACGAGGTGGCGTTCCAGATGCAGCTGGGCAAGCCCCTGAAGGCGTACGACACCAACCCCCAGCACGTCAAGGCGGCGCGGATGCTGGTGGAGATGGGCCACGAGATCGCACAGGGTGACATCATCAGGTACGTGGTCACAAAGAACGACGTGAAACCCAGCATCATCGCCGAGCCAAAGGACGTGTACATCAAAAAGTACGAGGAGTACCTTGAGAGCACCTTCGAGCAGCTGCTGGATGCATTGGATATGAGCTTTGATGCGTTAGTAGGCAGACCCCAGCAGAAGAGTCTCAGCGCGTTCTTCGGGTAGCCGCTAACCTGTTTAACCACCCGCCCCATCAATCATTATGGTTCGACGCGCCGAGTTAGCCGTTCTCGATCTCCCCGATTTTGGGTTACCAACATTCCAGCCCACCCTCTCCGATGATATCTACCTCAACAGGCTGGCCCGGTTGAGGAAGCGGTGCGCGGACGATTACACCCATGTCCTCGTCTACGGTGATAGGGAGCACAGCGCCAACATCGCGTACCTCACGGGCTTCGACCCGCGCTTCGAGGAGGCCGTGATGGTGGTTGATATCCAGGGCGACGAGCAGTGGATCATGGTGGGCAACGAGGGCATGGGGTACCTTGAGATATCCCCCATCAAGGAGAGCCTCCACCCCGTGCTATACCAGCCATTCAGCCTACTGGGCCAGGACAGGTCAATGTCCAGCCCACTGAAGGACATACTCCATGACACGGGCATCACCCGCAGCAGCCGCGTCGGCGTAGCCGGGTGGAAATACTACTCAAAGGAGGAGACCGAGACACCTGACCAGTGGATGGAGGTACCAAGCTACCTCGTGGACACCCTGAGGGTTGTGGCCTCCGAGGCATCAAACGCAACCGAGGTATTCATGCACCAGACCGACGGCCTCAGGGCCACAAACGAGGTGGAGCAGCTGGCAGTATTCGAGTACGCCGCGACACTCACAAGCCAGGCCGTCAGGAACGTCATATTCGGCGTAAAACCCGGCATGACGGAGTACCAGGCAGTCCAGCTCATGGGCATCAACGGCTACCCCATCAGCGTCCACACCATGCTCAGCACCGGGGAGAGGGCGTGGATGGGTTTACCCAGTCCATCAAGCAAGGTGATCGAGAAAGGTGACGCCTTCACAACCGCATTCGGGTTACAGGGCGCACTCAACAGCAGGGCTGGCTGGCTCGTGGAGGACGAATCCCAGCTACCTAGGAAGATCAGGGACTATGTGCCAAAACTGGCCGCCCCCTACTTCGAGGCCGTGGTTGACTGGCTTGAGCTCATGGGCATCGGCACCACCGGCGGAGACCTGTACAAAGCAGTACACGACAGGATCGGCGAGCCATTCTACGGCGTCGAACTCAACCCCGGCCACCTCATCCACCTGGACGAGTGGGTCAACAGCCCCATCTACAAGGGCTCAAAGGACAGGATCAGGCCGGGCATGGCCATACAGGTGGACATCATACCCGGCACAGGAACCGAGTACTTCACCACAAACATCGAGGACGGCATCGCCATCGGCGACATGGGCACAAGGAACAGGCTCATGGATCTGTACCCCGAGGCATGGGACAGGATCACCCGCCGCAGGGACTATATGGTGGACGAGCTGGGCATAAGGCTCAAGCCCGAGGTGCTTCCATTCAGCAACCTGGCCTCCCACCTGCCGCCTTTCATACTGAACCCGAGCAGGGCGTTCAGGATGGTCGAGTAAAGCCATGATTTTAGGGGGTAGTCAATACGACCCCTGATTTGGGTAAACAATTAGACCCTACACACACTTTTTCACTTTCTACACTATTCATTAACACTTTCTTTCTTCTACTCATTGTATGTATACCCCCACACAGCGCGCGCTCAGGGCAAACTGCCCTGGTACTAATTTTTCTATTTTAACAACTCTTTTTATCTTTCGTTTACCATTCAACATTGAATATTTTGGTACCGGTTAAACTTAGTCCAGTGGAGCAAAGGGTTTTCGATATAATAAGTCAAGGCGATGTTATGTGTAAACAGTTTTCACCAACTGAAAGCGGTGCAATCCCTGGACTTGTCCAGAAGGGTCTCATCGAGGTATACAAGAAAAACATGTCTGCGTACCAGGTCAGAAATGTTAAATTTGCTCGCAAATTGTAACTCAATCTTTTTTCAATCTTCTCAAGTAAAAGTGAGTAATATAATCCAATATACCAAAGGAACAAGTTTGGAAAATATCTGTTTATATCAAGTAACGACTATTATTTACTGTGACGAATGAATATTATCGTAACCTAAACAGCGCATCATATCACGGGGATCGAAATTGCCCAGACCTTAAAAAAGAAACTAAAACTGGTAATGCACTTCTCGTCTACAAGAGTAAACCCACTAAATATACGCCGTGTGATTGTACTAAGAAAAAGAAAAAAGCGCCAATAAAATAATTAATACACTTTGTTGGCCTTACACCACGCTCGGTATGTAGAATCCATCAAGAACGAAAGAAATATAGTTTTATCGTTTTTTCTTCTTTTTAGTCGTTTCTGGTTTTTTTGTTCTCCAATTTCCTGGGGGCCTTTCTGGTTTTTTCTTAACTTTTCTTCTATATCGTTTTGGAGGAGGCATAATTATTGAGTTATTATTCCCATGAAACCATATAAATTAGAACTATTTTAAAAAATCAAGATATATCGTCGTCCTTGGGTATATATGATTAACATGAGCGCGCGCGAAGGAAAACAAAACATGTGCATCACAGCTTATTCTCGGATTCAACCAGTCTATCTCTAGCCAGCTTCAACTTATCCAGTCTAGTATTCTGACGGTTCTCCTCATCATTTACCTTATCCCTTTGGCTCTGAATCATAACTCGAACTGAATCAGGCGCCGGCATCCCCACCCCGTTTCTCCTATTAACGTTCAGCACAGGATTCAAAGCCTCTAGAAGTAAATCTTCTGGCACCTTCAAGGCTTTACCGACTATTTCACTGGAAGCCTTCTCGACCATCTCAGAATTAATATCCTCAGCGCGTACGCCGTTTCGAAGTGACTCTAATGTGACGTAAACGACGATATCATGAGCCTGCCTAAAAGATATCCCATATAACCTTACGAGAGTATCAGCCAAGTCCGTCATGGTAGAAAACCCCTCGCTGAGCCTCTTCAACATATTTTCCCTGATCGGCCTAATGGAATCGACAACACCAGCCATCACAAAGCTACTACCTACCGCCGTATCTATGATAACGGGTTCAAGCATAACCCTATCAACCGTATTTGTGTACGAGACGCCCTTCATGGAGACCATCACGGAGACTGTTGCACCAATGGCCTCAGACGAGTAACTCTTCACCTGCTCCAAAATTAACGGGTTCTTCTTCTGCGGCATTATACTACTAGTCCCAGCGAAAGCCTCATCCAGCTCGATTAACTTAAACTCATCACTTGACCATACCTGCAGGTCCTCGGCAAGTCTGCTTAGATTAGACATATGGATGGATATAGCCGCAGATAACTCCATAATGTAATCAATAGCCGCTACCGCATCATGGGTGTTCTCAACCAGTTTATCGAACCCCAGTAACTCCATGACCCTCAAACGGTTTACAGGCCAGCCTGTCCCCGCGAAAGCAGCTGACCCCATGGGGCTAAGATTTGTCCTACTGTATATCCCTTCAAGGCGATCAACTGTTCGTCCAGCGGCTTCCACATGAGCCATGATGTAGTGAGCTAAAGTTATGGGCTGTGCTTGTCTCCAATGAGTATACCCGGGCATTACCACATCAAGGTGTCTCGATGCAGTCTCTGTTAGCTTCTTCCTAAACTCGATTACCGCTCCGATAAAACGGTTCAGCTGGTCTCTGTAGTATATTCTTCTCTGAGAGTGCCCTAGGTCATTTCGGCTTCTTCCTATGTGCATCTTGCCTCCGGTTTCCCCTATTTCTTTGATTAGGGCAGTTTCGGTTGACATGTAAGTAACAAGTTTGGGGTCGGTCTCGGCTTGTTTCTCGATCTTCTTTATCCCTGTTATGATCTTGGAGGCTTCTTCTTTGGTGATTATGTTCTCCTCTGATAGCATCACGGTGTGGGCTCTGTGAATCTGTATTTGGCCATAATATGAGGCTACATCAAATGACTTTGGTGATTCTCGCCATGCATAAAGCTCTTGGATGTATGGGGAGGTTGCTTTGCTGGCTCTTCCAAATCTTTCCCAGTCCTCATTGTCTGGTTTACTCATTTATTTCACAAATGAAGTTGTATAGATACAGGTATTAGAAACCAATGCGCGCGCGTTTGAATAAC
>CAYLJH010000030.1:0-14221 GCA_964383685.1 uncultured Candidatus Bathyarchaeia archaeon
CAGTATCTCAGGGTCAAGCCTGAGGCCGTCCGATGCCTTTACGCTGCTGGGACTTCCACTGAAAATGATGCCCCTGAGGTTCATCTCTGAGCCCAGTGCCTCGATATCCGCCCTGGTTGCGTCGCTGTGAAGAATCTCAGAGTACACGTTCATCTCGCGTACCCGTCTTGCGATGAGGTGGCAGTACTGTCCTCCGAAATCGAGGATCGCTATTCCGTCAGGTAAATCCTTGGGAGCCATTACAAAGTATGAAAACCTCTATGATTTAACGGTTCTGTTAAAAGAACGACGCAAATGACAACGATATTACATGTATCGCTGATTTTTATGCGTCCAAAAGACGACCAGACTCATTACCGATGCCATCATAGCCCAGACTGGGAACCCCGGAATGGAGGTGCTCGTTGTTTCCTCTGGTTCAGTGGGGTCCACGGCCGTGCTCCACGTCAAAGCCTCGGCGTCCAGTATCCATGTATCATCAAGGCTTGACCCTGCCGTGTTCATCCCACCGAACATGACGAATACATCGTGCTCTGGATCGTACACCATGTTGGAACCGTTCCTCTTGGATGGCCTCGTGTTGCCTGATGCCTGCTCCCAAGCCCCTGTCTCGATATCATAAGCCCATGTGTCATCGAAATCACTCGCTCCCTGCCCCCCGAACAAAACGAGCCTGTTCCTGTCCGAGTCATACGCGAGGGTGTCCCAGTACCTCCCAGAAGGGGTGGATGGCGAATCAATCTCCGTCCACTGATCCTCCGCGTAATCGTATTCCCAGATATTGCCGCCGTACCCGTGGTTCACCGTGACCTCACCCGAGACCACTGACCAGTGGCCGGGGTACATCAGTAGTTGACCCGTCTCAGTGTGAACCATGTAGTTCCCGTACTGGTGCAGGGGAGGGTTAACGGGGGACATCTCGACCCAGTTGCCTTCCTCAAAACTGTATACCCATGTCTCCCTTGTCTTGACCTCGTCGCGCCTGTACCCTGAGAACAGCACAACCACGTCGTGTTCAGAGTCATAGGCGATCGAGGAATCGCTTCTCTTGTTGGGGTGGTCAGTCGGGTTCAGTTCGGTCCATGTGCTTGACGCGAAGTCGTATATCCAGGTGTCATCGATACGGCCGTCGCTGGCGAATCCTCCGAACAGGAAAAGCTGGTGCCTGCCCGGTATGTACGTGATCATTGAGTTGAATCTGGCAGGGGGCATGTTGGCCGCCTCCATCTCGCTCCACGTGTTCGTCCCTGTGTCATAGCTCCACAGCTCGCCGTAGAACGTGTACTCGTCATCCCAGACCGCTCCCCCGTAGAGGATGATACGCTTGTCAACGGGGTCGTATATCATCCTGTGGCCCAGCCTCTCCTCGGGCGCTGCGGAGGCCACGCCTGCGGGAATCAACGCCATCATGATCAGTCCAAGAATCAGGGCACGTTTATTCAAGATAGTTCAAATAAACCTAATTCTTTACACTGATAAATAATGCGCGTGTCGAATGGGGGCCACACAACTGGTTGTAAAATAAAACCGTCTCACGTTTAGGTCTGAACCGAGGAAACAGGGGGGTTAGGGGATGTTTGAGAGGAGCCTGTCGATGTCCTCCCTTGTGTTGTAGAAGTGGCCGCTGATCCTCATGTGGCCGCCGTGCGCCTCTCTTCCCGTCACCTTGATCTTCATGTCTTTGAGCTTTGCAGCCAAGGGTAACGGGTCGTCCTCGAAGTAGCTGACGATTGGCGATGATGGCGTGTCCGGTGTGTACAACTCCTTGCCTTTTGCCACTAGGCCGTCGTACAGGTAGCCCGCGAGCTCCAGGTTCCTCCTCTCGATGTTCTTCGTGCCTATGGCGTTCAGGTAGTCAATGGCCTTCTCCAAGGCGAATACGCCCTGGAAGTGGATGGTGCCGTACTCGAACTTCTCGGCCGAGCCCTCGCTGATGGACTCCTCCGGGTTGTCGCCCTCGTATATCTGGTTCTTCCAGCCCGTCCTGTCGGGGGTCAGCCCGTCGATGTTCTCCTCGCTGACGTAGAGGAACGCCAGCCCCGTGGGCCCCATGAGGTACTTGTACGGGGCCACGGAGACGAAATCAACTCCTGGCTTGTGGTAGTCAACGTCAAGGGCACCCACCGCCTGCGTGGCGTCAACCAGCACCTTGGCTCCGTGCTCGTGTGCCATCTCTGTCAACGCCTTCAGGTCCATGGTGTCGCCGTTGACGAAGCTGACGTGGCTTACCTGGATGAGCTTGGTCCTGTCGTCAATCTGTTTCTCGATATCGGCAAGCTCGAACCTGTAATCCCTTGCCTTGATAACCCTGGTCTCGACTCCGTTCCTGGCGGTCGTGTTGGTGTGGAGCGCGTTGTGTTCCCACTCTGGGAATACCACGTTGTCCCCCTTCTCCCACTCCATGCCGTTGACCACGATGTTGAGACCTGAGCCCGTGCACGTTGTGAACGCTATCTCATTGGTGTTGACCTTGACAAAGTCGGCCACCTTCTCCCTGAGCCTTGTTGCCCTCGATAGCCACTCCTGGAGTATGGTCTTCTCCCCTGGGGGGCTGAAGTTGTACCAGAGGTCAATGTACTCCTCGTACCCCTCCTTAACCTGTCTAGGCATGACGCCGACGAAGGCGTTGTCAAGATAGACCCACTCCTTCAGGAGCGGGAAATCTGCTCGAATCTTTTTGATATCCATGGTATCACCGGAACGTTACATGTTACTATTCGCCGAAATATAACTATAAAACCGATGGTTCCACTCAAATGCCCATGTTCAACAGGATTGACCATACAGAGATAACCACGAGGGACATGGCGGGGTCCGTAAAGTTCTACACAGAGATACTGGGCTTCGAGGTCACGAGCCAGCACAAGATGGACGGGTCAAGGGGGATAACCGAGATCGTGTTCATGAAGCTGGGCGACACCAGCCTTGAGCTCCTGGAGTTCCCGGACGCAGGGCCCATCCCGGATAAGCCCCAGGTGGGTTACAGGATGATGGCGATAACCGTCGATGATATGCCAAAAGCCATCGCGTACCTCAAGGAGAAGGGTGTCACAATCAGCAGGGAGCCCATGAGCTTGGGCGAGAGCTGGAGGGGAGAGTTCCTCGACAACAACGGCCTGTCCATCGAGATCAGGCAGTGGTAGCCCCACCTGCCCATCAACGTTAATATTCCCCCCTACAAACCTTATTTTGAGTGATTCTAATGAGCGGATTTATCATAGTTCGAGACATAATGGCAAAAAACATCAAGACCGTGAAACCAGACGACTCGGTACACTCTGCTGTGCAGAAGATGATCAAGTTCGGCATCGGGTCCGTCATCGTCATCAGCAGCGGGAGGCCCATTGGGATCATCACAGAGACCAACGTGATGATGAGGATCGTCGGGCCAAGGATGGACCCCGCTACAGTGTGGGTCAAGGATATTATGACCAGCCCGCTCGTGACCATTGACCAGAACGCGGCGGTGGAGGAGGCCGCCAAGATCATGGCGGACAAGAACATCAGCAGGCTCCCCGTCACCAACGGGAAGAAGCTTGTTGGCCTCATCAGCAGCACGGACATTGTCAAGGCGAACCCGACGCAGCTGGGAATCCTCGATGAGCTACTGAGAATCAGCTAACTCCCCCACCATTAAAACAAGGGCAAATTGGAATATTATTCCATTTTTCCGTGAAAAATATTATACACATTCACCGCTCTTTATCTACGGTTTACAATGACAAAAGCAGCATGTGAAAGCGATGCGGTAAGCGAGGACGCGTACCACTATGTTGAGTGCAAGAGGGGAAGGGAGTTCATACTCAGGCTGACCACCGGGGCCGATGTGTACAAGGCCATCCAGAAGTTCGCCATCGACAAGGAGATCACGTTCGGCAAGATCCACGCCGCGTTCATGGGTGGCTTTGAGCCCGCCAAGATGTACTTCTGGTGCCCGGACACCGAGAACCCTGAGAACTGGCACATGGAGAAGACGGCAACCTTCGAGAACCTCAGCATGCTCATCAGCATGAGCGGCATGATCCACACGAGGATCGAGAACGGCAAGCCAACCCCGTTCCCAGCAATCCACTACGCCATCGGGGGCGCATGGGATGTGCCGACAGTCGGTGGACACCTGACCGAGGGGTCCATCGTAAAGGGCGTTGTAGAGGTCTTCATCACTGAGATCCTGGGCATCGAGGCTATCCTGCCAGACGGATACGACCCCGCCAGCGACAGCGCACCTGAGGAATGGTACAAGGAAGCCTAAGCTTCCACCCCATTTTTATTTTAAATGAAAAAACCGTTCAGTTACAAACATTTACTTTGAGTGACAAAAAAAGTATACAGTAAACATTAAATAATGCTATTCTATAGCATCAATTACAGGATGGCTTAGGGTTCGTCCTTAAAGACCCCCTGAGGTAAGATGGAGAAGTCACATCCCCCGTGGATGACTTGCACATGGTAACACTTTGTGCGCCCGCAAGGAAGGTACACACATCTTACCGAAACTTCTTTTCAACAAACTGGTGCCGTATGAGGGATTTGCACCCTAGACATCCGAGAAGTCAACTCGGCATTCTCCTAGGCTAAATTAATACGGCTATTGCTGTTAGATTCAAACCCATCTAACAAAAATGTAGGATTATGATGTGAATATAAACTTTCAGTGCCATATGATAAAAACATGATATAATTATGTCATAATATGTATAGGATATAACTCAATCCATATCCGAATATAACTCATATACTTAGAATTTTAAGCGTGTAATGCCATCTCAATTGGATCAGGCTTGGATAAAGTAGACGTAGTGGTCATCGGCGCGGGCGTCGTGGGGCTGGCTGTAGGTGCAGCCGTGGCGGACAAGGGCAAGGAACTGTACATCCTCGAAAAGGAGGAGGTCCACGGGCAGGGGACCAGCAGCAGGAACAGCGAGGTGATCCACGCGGGCATCTATTACCCCGCGGGGACATTGAAGGCAGAGCTCTGCGTCAAGGCGAACCCCATGGTCTACGATATATGTGAAAAAAACAACGTGCCGTACAAGAGATGCGGAAAGCTTATCGTGGGCAACGGCGAGGCAGAGGTGACCCAGCTGGACGGCATCCTCAACCACGCGAAATCCATCGGCGCAAGGGACCTTGAGATGATCGACGCCGACCAGATCAAGAAACTGGAGCCAAACGTAAGGGCGGACCAGGCGATACTGAGCCCCAGCACGGGCATCGTTGACGCCCACGGCCTCATGGACCACTTCCACAGGGAGGCGAGGAGGAAGGCCGGCAGCGACCCGCTGGTGCTTGACACCGAGGTCACGGGGATAGAGCAGGTCAAGGACTGCTACGTGGTCAGGATGAACAGCGGCGGCGAGCCCTTCGAGATCGAGACAAGGGTCGTAATCAACAGCGCGGGCCTGTACAGCGACAGGGTGGCCGAGATGGCAGGGATTGATATCGACAAGGCTGGGTACCGGCTCCACTGGAGCAAGGGCGAGTACTTCAGCCTCACGGGCAAGCCGCCGGCGCTGATGCTCGTCTACCCACCCCCACCCCAGGACGCGGCCAGCCTGGGCATCCACAGCGTGCCAGACCTAACGGGCAGGCTCAGGTTCGGGCCCAACGCGTTCTACGTCGACGAGATCAACTACGCCGTCGAGTCCGAGAAGGAGCCCTTCTGGCGGGACATAATCGAGTACTTCCCCGATGTGCGGATGGAAGACCTGCATCCCGACATGACGGGGATCAGGGCAAAACTCCAGGGTCCGGGTGAGCCCGTGAAGGACTTTGTGATCAGGCACGAGGAGGACAGGGGCCTCCCTGGCTTCATCAACCTGGTGGGCATAGAGTCACCGGGACTGACATCAAGCCCGGCAATTGCAGAAATGGTAGAAAAAATGGTCAAGGATTACCTTGACTAGCCTAGGCTTCTAGGTACTCCTGACAGCTGTGGCAGTACCACCGCTTGTACTGCTCGACCCACGTGGCCGGCTTCCCACACTTTGGGCAGAAGGGAGCAGTAGTTTTCTCGGGTTCAGCCGCTGCCTCGGGTGCGGCTTCCTCCACCGGCTCCATGGGGATGACCGGCGGGGCTGCAATCGTTGTCAACATTTCGTCGATGAGGTCAGCCGCCTGGTCAAGGTTGATGGCGGCCATCACCGCGTTGTTGTTTGTCAGGTCTATCAACCAGAGGAGCGGGTCGCCCCTGATGAGCAGCACGTTCTTTCTCCCTTTGACCCCCTGATCATCCACTCCGAACGAGACGAGGCTCATCTTGTTGGCCACGTTGTACAGGGTCTTGGCCACAAGGAGACCAGGCTCGGTGAGCCCCAGTTTACTCTCCTGTGTCCAGGTGAACAGCCCCGCCTCGATGAGGCTCTGCAGGCTAGGCTGGATCGAGTGAAGGCTTGGCTTGGGCACCGTTTCAGGCACCTGGAGCATGACGAATGGAAGTGTCCACCTCATGTCGGGGTATAGCATGGCGTCCTCAACGCTCTTCCACACTTCCTCCACGGTGAACTCCGGTACGACGAACTCATGCTCAAGCAGTGCCTGGAGCCTGTTGCGGCGATATAGATCCATGACTCCCATGAAGACCACAAAGTCCTGGATGCTTGACGTGAACTTGAACTCGGTGTGCCCGATCTCGGTCCCTGCGTCAAGGTACATCAACAGTGTCCCTGCCCACATCTTACCAGTTTCAAGGTACTGGACCCGGTAGTTTGCGTCCTCGTCGTCTAACCCGACCAGTAGCGCCGGGTCCTCGATCCTCGTGCTTGAGAACACGGCCCTCGTGTTGATGAGCTTCTCGTTGCCGCTGATTATGCTGGCGTTTGAGACCAGGGTGGGTGAGCCCATGGCCCTGGCTATCTTCTGTATGACCTGCTGGTCCTCGGGTGAGTTGGACTGGTACCACTGTTCAGCGTACTTGTCCCACTCGGCGGTGTCCGTGGTGGGTATCGCTAGTATCTCGCTCAACTCGTTTCTGACGATCTTGAAGACCTCGAACAGCTGGTCAACCGCGTGTTTTGGGATTAGGTACTCCGTTGCCTGGGGTATCGCCTGGTTTTCATCTGACATTACTCTTCTTCCTCCTCGGGATAGCTTACCTCGCCATCAATGATTATCTGGAACTTTTGTCCGCCCCCTACGTTCAGGTAGGGGCAGCTATCGACCCCGCTTCTCAGGGTCATGGTGGGGTCGTTGGGAGCTATCCAGAGCAGCTTTCCATTTTCAACCCATTTCTTTAAATCAAAATCGTAAACGTAATCTGAGTCATCGATCCTCAGGTGGCCGACCCTGCCGTACTGGTCGGCTCGTTCCCACCGGTACATTCCCCACAGCCTCGTGGGTTCCACGGCGGGGGTTTCACTGTCGCTGTAATAGAACACCATGTACGCCTGGTCCTGTCCGACCTTTATGCTTGAGATCACGGCCTGGATCTCATCCGCCTCCATCAGGTGCTTGACAACGTAAGGTGCCTCTGGGCCCGGTCTCACCTGGTGATTCGTGTATGGGACTGGCCCCTCTAGTTTCATCGAGCCCGTTGACGTGAAGAACGTCACAGGCAGCGACTCCAGCGGCCTCATTGGCTTTGTATAGTCCCACCAGGGCCCATCGATCCCGTAGTGGTCAATGGAGTGGTAGGCGACCTGCTGTGAGATTGGGCACCTTGATAGTGGAATGATCGGTGTCTTCTTTGTGTACTCGTTGGTGGCCTTGGTGAGCCGCTTGGACAGCTGGTCGTAGCGGAGCTCGTCCTGGTCAGACGTTGAGTCCTTCCCCTGCTGTTCATAGTCCCACTCGATGAGCTCCTTCAACGCTTCGTTGTACTCGTCCAGCATCTTTCTTCGTTCGTCTTTGTCGTAGAATATCACATCAATCCCTCCTAATTGGTTCCCCCGGCCGTTGGCGCATAGGTGCGGGTCGTGGAGCCGTCGTACACCACCTCGTACCATTTCCCTGTTTTGGGATTGTACGCCACCAGCCCCCCGTCCTTGTGGCCGTTGAGTATGCCCTCGTCGATGTTCTTGTACTGGTTGAACTTGCCGGGGTTTGAGCCCTCGTACTGTCCGTACTGCCATCCGGCCTGGTCGTTGTGGACGGTATGCCCGTTGGTCTGGAGCTGGTTGTTCATGTTGTTGTTCCTGAGTGGGTTCAACGGGTCACCGGTGTTTGCGTCCAGGTTGCCCAACAGGTCGTTGTCACCGCCGTATGGCCTCCCGTTCTTCGCGTTGGTGATGACCCCCGTGTCAGGATCCCACTCGATCTTGCCGTCCTTGACCATCTTCTGGAGCTCCGGCCCCAGGTTCTCGAACTCGTCCATCCTCTGCCAGTACCTGTCCATGATTTTCTGTTTCTGCACAGGGGGTAGGGCGTCGAAATCGTCGGGTAGCTTGGGTTTTTTACACATTACAAGTCCCTTGTTCCCTGCCTCCCTTCCATCAAAGTGGACCGTGTCATCGAACCCAAGTAACACGTCATCGGCGTTGGTGCTCTTTGCCTTGATGTCCATGGACTTGGGGTTGACCAGCTTGTCGTTGATGAGGTCAATGGAGTCGGGGTTAGTCTTCCTGACGATTGTGATGGCGTCGTTCACGTCAGCCGCATCCTTCAATCCCTTCGCATCCCTGAACGGGAGCGGGGGATCGCCGTCGATGGGGGTCATCTTGTTCCAGTCAAGCTCGACCTCTCCTGAAGGCCCCCTCTGGCCCACCTTGAAATCGTCAAGACCGGGCTGTTTCCCGCCGCTTCTTGAAATTTAACATGTCCTCAGCCAGTTCCTTGGCGCTCTTGGTCTGACTGCCCCTTGGAAGCCCTGGCTTACCGTTTGAGGGCCACAGGTCTGTGATGTCCCTGCGGAGCACATCATCTGTCTGGTTGATGAGGTTCTTCATCTTGCCCGCCATGTCGGGGAACTCCTTCACCATGTACTCCCCGAACTCGCCAGCGACGCTCCCAATCTTCCCGACGCCGTACTGGATGGAGTTACCGATGACCATCTCCTCGAACGCCGTCCAGGCAACCGTCTTGGCGAAGATCACGTACCCGTTTGTTTCACCCGCGTCGACGTAATCCTTCATCGTGTAGAGGGCACCGGCTGGCGCGTAAAAGAACTCAGATGTCCCGCCCGTCCCTATGCCGATAGCTATTCTTGATCCCATGCCGATCCAGGAGATGGTCCCGTCCTGGTCCCTGCCCCTGATGAGGGCCTCGCCTGACCACTTCAACGTGTCACTGAGTATCTCCGCGTTCAGCTGTGCGTCGGACGGTATCATGTCCTCAGTTATGGTCCTTCCCGTAACGTGGTGGGTGTAGACCGTGTGGACCTTGTCGAGGTGGTTGATGTCAACCTCCCCGTTCTCAAGGATACCGTTGATGAGTTCCCTTGTGTGTTCCAGGATGTTTCCCTTCTCCCCATCCGCTTTCCACAGTTTGTTTGCCTTCCCGAACAGAACCTCCCTTTCGATGCGCTGCAGGTTCGTCAGGACCTTGGTCCTCATCTTCTGCATTGTCTGCATCTCCTGGATGGTCATGTCCGAGGTCACCTTGATCTTGCCCTTCTTGAGCTGGTCAAAGATCTTCGGCGTCATCTTGCCCGAGGCAGCTATTGATGCCGCTATACCCGCGATAGCCGGGGCGATGCCTTGTTTTATCATAAAGTTTCGAAGAGGAGCGTTGTTGATGACATTCATAGCGCCGTAACTTTCCGCTGCCCCACCGTCGTCCGCTCCCACCGGGATTGCCATCAATGAAAGTGCGCAGACCAGCATCAGTGCTAGAGCTATCTGATCCGATTTTCCCTTCCTCCTGCCCTGAACGAGCATCCCAACGATGCCCAGGACCATCAGGACTAGTAGCACCTGCACCATGAGGGCGTTGTATGGGAAGAACACAAGGTACGCGAACCCTAGGACCGATCCGAGGATCAGGCTAGTTGGCATAGCGAACCCGCTTGACTCTATCTCCACGCCCCTGTTTACGAGCTTCCTGATATCCGTGAAGAACAGGTCCATGCCGATGAGGGCTATGCTGTTCTCCTGGGAGACAAGTATCCCGATCATCATGAGGAACATCTGAAGTGTGGTCATGGTGCCCAGTATGCCGAGCCTGAGCAGGAACGCGAACCCTAGTCCGCCCATCAACATGGGGAACGCGCCGAAGCCCGACTCCCTGACGGAGCTAACGGCGAATATGGGGGTCGTTACGAACTGCTTGACTCCGCCCACTAACCCGTACTCCTTGAAAGTTCCTATCACCATCCAGAAGATGTAGTTGGCAAGGAACCAGAACAGCAGCACGTTTGGCGGCGTCGGTCTGACGTTGGCCAGCACCAGGATCGAGTCAAGTAACACGATGCCCGATGAGTTGTACCCGTCGTTGGGCACGAGTATGAGGTAAAAGTGGAGCCCAAGCGTGATGGCCCCTGATATTACTGAAGTGACGATCATGCTCTTGATCATCTGAGGTATTCCCTTGATCAACGACGAGATCATCATGGTCAAGAATTGAATCGTGTTCCGGGGTCCCTGCTCCTGTGGCTCCATAATAATTCCTTAAAGAATAGGGGGATTATTGGAGTTAATATTAGATTCGCCTTTAATTTGACGTAAATATATGGTAAACGCCATTCTCCAGGCTCACTGGATGTCCCTGACATCATCTCGGGTCATCAAAGTGATCCCGTCTCTAGTCCCTAGCCAGAGATAGCCCAGCCCGTCCTCAAGGTACACCTTCACCTCGTCATGGCTCAGGCCGTCGTCCACGGAAATGATCCTGATCCCGTTGTCATCAATCAACGCCATACCTTTGTCCTCCGTTCCAACCCAGAGCACCCCGCCCGAGTCCCTGAAGATGGACCTCACCTTGCCCTCAGGTATGCCGTCCTCCGATGTTAAAGTGTCCGTGATCCCCCACACGCCGCCTATCTTCTGGAACCTAGTCCCCCCGCCCACTGTCATCAACCCCGTGGATGCCCACATTGAGCCGTCGGTGTCCTCGTAGAACTGGACTATGTTGTTGTGCACGAGCCCGTTATCCGTTGAAAAGTGCTGCCACTCTCCGTCATCGAGCACGCTGATGCCCCCCTTCGGCGTCGTGTAGCTGCCGAACCAGATGGCCCCGCCGCTGTGCTGGCTTATGGTGTAGACGTTGTCGTTAATGAGGCCGTCCGCGACCGTAATCCTGTCCCAGCCCGAGCCGTCGTTGAAGTATGCACCGTGCCATGTCCCGGCCCAGAGTGTTCCAGTGTCATCCCTTGTCACCCAGTTGACCCGGTCCGTGACCATGCTATCCTCCTCGGTGTAGGTGTACCAGCCGTCCTCGGTCCACCTGGTTAAGCCCCTGTCGTGGCCGATCCACAGTACGCCGTCCTCCCACAGCATGTTCCGGGTGTAGGTTAGCCGTTGCTCGCACGGGAACTCAATTTGTTCATGGCTGGCCTTGTTGATGCCGATAACCCCGTCCTTGCCGCCCACCCAGACGATCTCACCGGCGTCCACCATTGATGTCACGTCGCTGGGCGGTCGAATGATCTCCCACACGGCGGGTTCAACCTCAGGCTGCTGAGTTTCCCCAAGGATAGCCATAGCACCGAGTAACAGCACGACCATCCCTAGTATGATAATTGGGGTGTTATTTTTTCCGGGGCTCAATATGATGAGAAATCGCCAGTGTGGCTTATCAAGTTAACCAGAAAAGACTAGGCTTCAGGCTCAAGAAGCCCGTGGCTCAAAACGTAAACCCTGTCTGCATAGTCCAGCTCATTCCTGTCGTGGGTGATGTACAGGACGCCCATCCTTCGCCCCACTGTCCACTCCACGATGACCTCATGGAGCATTTTCTTGAGGCTGGGATTCAGGTTCACAAGGGGCTCGTCCATGAGAAGGTATTTCCTGTCCGCCAGCAGCCCCCTGGCTATGCTCACCCTCCTTGCCTCCCCTCCGCTGAGCTCGCTTGGGTACCTGTCAACAAGCTCGCTCAGCCCGACGCTCTCCAGCAAACTCTTGGCATTCCCCCTCTCTCCTGCGTGGACATAGTCTATGTTCTCCTGGACCGTCATGTGGGGCCAAAGGGCCGGGACCTGGAAGACGGCGCTGATGTTCCTCCCGGAGGGACCTATGACCACTTCAGGGACCGATGCTGGGGCTCCGTCAATTGTCACCGTGCCCCTGTCCGCTGTATCAAGCCCCGCGATTACCCTGAGGAGAGTTGTCTTTCCGCTCCCGCTTGGGCCGACGATTCCCACCGTCATGCCTGCCTCTACCTCTAGGCTCACGTTGTCCAGCACCTTGACCCTGCCGTAGCTCTTTGCCACGCCCTCTAATTTGATCATTTCACTTTCCCCTCACTCAAGTTGTACGCGTAGGCCGCAAGACCACTCAACGCCATCATGATGATGACCATGACAAGGCAGAGCCCCGCGACCTCCTCGCTTCCACCGTAGTGGAGATAATTGAATATCCTTATCGTTAAAGTCTCGCTTCCCGGCGGGACGACTAGGAGGGTTGACCCCAGCTCCCCGAGGCTGAACGCGAACAGGACAAGGGCAGCCGCTGCGATTCCCTGTTTCTGGAGTGGCAGTTTGACCCTCATCAGGGCATCATTTTTCCTCACCTCGAAGAGTTCAGCCGCATCGAATAACAATCCGTCCATCTTTCTTTTCTGGGCGTAGACGATTATGGCCGCCAACGATGTGAAACGGGTGACGACGGCAATCACGGGCATCAACATGGTTCCGTAGACCGCCGGTAGCCAAGTATTGTAACCGAGGATGAGGCTGATCCCGACAAGGGATGATGGGAGCGCAAGCGGTAGTGAAAGTAGGAGCCACCACTGTGCCCCCTCCTCAAGCTTCTCCACCAACATGTACCCCAGTCCCGCCCCTATTGCTGCCCCTGAGATGCTGATGATCAGGGTCGTGACGATATCATCTGAGGCAGCCGTCAGTGCAAACCACAGGCTCTGGGGAGACCCCGTTTCCACAATCAAGCCCCCCATTAGCAGGACGAGCTGGATGGTGCAGACCGCCACAGCCACAAGCTGAACCCCCCTGAACCACTCAGGCAACCTCCATCCGTTGAACCCACTGAACCTACCGACGCTGCTGCTCTGGACGGTTGAACGCAGCCCCCTGATGGAGGCTGATAGCACCGCGAAGGTAGTCGCCAGCGTTGGCAGTGAAAGCAACAGGCTGTTCGATGTGCTGTTGGATGCGCTGAACTCGCTAAACACCTCAAGGCTGTACACGTTAAAGCTGAAAAGCGTCGGGACGCTGAAATCAGTGATCACTAGGATGAAAACCAGCCCCAGGGCCGTTGATATCGTGGGCATTGCAAGGGGCAGTATGATCTCGGTGAAGACCCTGTAATCATCTTTCACCAGCCTCGCCGCCTCAACCGCCTCCGACTCCACCAGCATGAACCCAACGATGGCCAGCCCGACTCCTAGCGGCAGGTAAGCCAGGACGTTGACGCAGTAACTCATGAAGAACCCGGAAAGGGGGATGCCCGAGCCATATGCCCCGAGGCTGTCCTTGAGAAACCTGGTGGCCGTTGACCAGGTCAGGGCGTGGATGTAAGGTGGCACTGGGGCTGTCAGCAGCAGCGCCCACTTTGCCTTACCCCAGAACCCCTCGTTGATGGATAGAAGATAGGTCCCCGCCAGCACCCCGAGGGCCGCCACAGATATCGACACTAAGGCGGCCAGCCCGAAGCTGTTCACCAGCAATGTGAGTCTCCTTCCCACGGGCACCGCCAGCCAGATGATTTCAGGGTCAGCCACGGCATCAACGATGGTCTGCGCCAACAATTGAACAAGAGGCACGAATAAAATGAACAACAGAATATATGATGCCACGGACGAGAGATCAGGCCGTTTCCCGGTTGATACTGATGTCTCCCCCATGGTCTATCGAACAAATATCTCTGCCATGTCCTTTTTGGCTTGTTCGATGAACCCGTACACATCGACGTAGTTAACGTCCATGCCCTTGACGCTGGATGCATCGAAGTACTCCTGGTCCACGCTGATATCCCTCAGCGGCAGCTGGAACCACCCTGAATCCACCAAGTCGGCTACGTTCCCCTCGCTCAGTAGGTAATCAATGAGCATCCTCGCCTCGTCGGGGTTGGGCCCGTCCCTCACCATGGCCACGGTGTTCGGTATCTTCAGCGTGCCCATCTGACCTTCTCCCTGGTCAAGGAACACCATCTCCACCGGGTCTCCTCTCTTGATT
>CAYLJH010000031.1:0-5743 GCA_964383685.1 uncultured Candidatus Bathyarchaeia archaeon
GGGTCATCGGAAAGAGGGGCAGGGCTATCAAGGCCGCGTCTGAGCGGCTTGAGGAGGAGCTTGGCCTACCCAACCCACAGATCACTGTCATCGAGGTCGAGGTACCAGAGCTCAACCCAGCGATCATGGCTGCAAGGATAGCCAACGCGTTGGAGAGAGGAGTCCACTTCAGGAGGGCGATCTTCTGGAGCCTCAGGCGCATAATGGACAGCGGGGCACTTGGATGCGAGATATTGCTAAAGGGCCCGCTAAGGAGCGCAAGATCACGTTTCGAGAAGGTAGTCGAGGGATACGTGCCAAAGTCGGGAGAGCCCGCGCTTAGGAACGTAAAGAAAGCGACTATTCACGTTAAAATGAAAAGGGGTACACTGGGCGTAACGGTGAAGATCGTTCCACCGGACGCAAAGTTCCCTGACAAGATAAGCCTAGATGGTTTACCTGATATCGAGTACCAGCTACCCATGGAGGAGGTCGCGCCAGTGGCCGAGGCCCCAGCGGAAGCGGTGGTCGATGAAACAATCAAAGCCGTCGAGCCAGAAACCGATGCAGCCGAGCCAGTCATTACGGACGAGGCAGCAACGGGGGAAGCACCTGTAGTGGAGGAGACTCCAGTAGAGGAGGCGGCCGTAGAGCCCGCGGTAGATGAAGCGGTGGTTGAGGAATCAGCCCCCGTGGAGCCTGCAGTGGAAGAGCCAGCAACCGAGGAAGTAGCCGAGGTTGTTGAGGCAGCTGTAGAGGAGCCCGTGGTTGAGGAATCAGTCACAGAGGAGGCCACAGTTGAAGAGCCAATCGAGGCCGTAGAGCCCGAAGCAGCTGAAGCAGTTGTTGAGGAGGAAGCGGCGGTAGAGGCTGCTGTGGAAGAGCCTGTGGTTGAGGAATCAATCGTAGAGGAAGCCGCAGTTGAAGAGGTAACCGAGGCAGCTGAGCCAGTTGTCGAGGAAGAGACTGTGGAGGAGCCTGCAGTTGAGGAGGCAGTGGCCGAGGTCGCTGAGGAACCAGTTGCAGAGGAGCCAGCAGTCGAGGAAACAATCGAGGCAGCCGAACCAGCAGTCGCTGAGGAGGTTGTCGAGGAAGAGGCACCTGTACCGGAGGAGACTCCAGTCGAGGAGCCCGCTGCAGAGCCGGTGGTTGAGGAATCAGCACCCGAGGAAGCGGCAGTGGAAGAACCCGAGGCAGATGAGGAGCCCCAGGCTGAGCCAGTCATTACGGAATCAGCACCTGAGGTATCCGAGCCGGAGGCACCAGAGGAGCCAGCGGCTGAGCCGGAGCTTGTCTCAGAGCCCGAGCCAGTTGCAGAACCCGAGGTAAAAGAAGTGGAACCCGAGCCGAAAGTCAAGCCTAAGCCCGAGGCCGATAAGGCAGAGGAGGCCACAGATGACCAGCCCAAGGAGGAGAAGCAGTAATGCCTATCGTCCGAATGCAGGAAATCCGTGACATGTCCGGGGAAGAAAGGAACGTAAAGCTCCAGGAGCTCCGGACAGAGGTTACGAAGATAAAGACCACGATCATGGCAGGCGGAGCCGTCGAGAACCCTGGCAGGGCCAAGGCGCTCAGGAAGGCCATCGCCCGCATCATGACCGTAATCAACGAGGAGGAGTAGCGAGCCTGGTTCCCCCTGAACCAGCTTACATCCTTCGAAGCGAGCTAGTAGGACTTGAGGTGGAGGTGCTGGACGACAGCAACCCATCCAACGTCAAACTCAGGGGAAGAGTGGTTGACGAGACCATGAAAACACTCGTCATCCGAAGCGCTGGCCTGAAGCGGATAGCCAAGAAAGACGCCGTCTTCAAGTTCAGCCTTGGCGGGACAGCCGTCAAAGTGGAGGGACGATCCCTCATAGGAAGACCCGAGGACCGGGTAAAAAAACAGAACAAAAGGAAATGGTAGGGCAAAAAGGAAATGATATCCCTTAAGAAACCTGAGCTAGAATGCAGCGACAAGGACTGTCCGTTCCACGGCGAGTTAGCCGTCAGGGGCAGGATCATGGAGGCTACGGTTGTTAGCGCTCGCATGCAAAAGTCGTGTATAGTACAGCTGAACTACCTCAGGTATGATAAAAAATATGAGAGATACGCTCGTATGAGGAGCCGTATCCCAGCTCACAGCACCACATGTATCCCGCTAAAGGTCGGTGACATCGTAAGGATAGCCGAGTGCAGGCCACTCAGCAAGACAAAGTCCTTCGTCGTCGTCGAGATGATCAAGGAGGCTTAATGGCATGAGTAAGAGAATTAAGCGTCGCATTCTTCCAAGGAAGAAGACAAGCGGCGGACTCACCATTGGAAGCATGATCAACTGCGCGGACAACACGGGTGCGAGAAAGTTAAAGATAATCCAGATGGTTGGGTACAAGGGCCGCAGGCGTAGGCTACCCTCAGCAGGCATAGGCGATCTAGTCATCGTCTCATGCAGGGAGGGCACACCTGAGATGAGGAGGCAGCTATTCAACGCAGTTATTGTAAGGCAGAGGCGTCCATACCAGAGGCAGGACGGCAGCAGGATCCAGTTCGAGGATAACGCAGCCGTAATACTGACCGCTGAGGGCACCCTGAGGGGATCCGATATCAAAGGGCCGGTAGCGCAGGAAGCAGTCCAGCGTTGGTCCAGGATCGGGAACCTAGCGAGGATGGTTGTTTAAGATGAAGAAAGGCATCACCAAGCCATCAACTGTAAGAAGGCGCAGGTACAACGCACCAAACCATATCAAACGCAATTTCATAGCGGCACCACTATCCCCCAGCCTGAGGGCTGAGTACGGGACTCGTTCCATGGTTGTAGTGGTTGACGATACCGTCAGCATCACAAAGGGCGACAGGAAGATGGCCGAGGGAAAGGTTCTCAAGGTAAACAGCGCAGACTGCAAGATCTACATCGAGGGAGTCACGAGGACTCGCCAGGATGGGTCTATGGTTCAGATACCTATCAGGGCCGAGAACGTCATGATCACGAGGTTGAACCTCGACGACGATTGGAGAAAAGATATCCTGGAGCGCAAGGGCTTCAGTGCGGAGGCTTAACAATGGGAAATAAAGGACCGACAAAGCATCTAAAGAGGCATATGAGCCCGGCTTTCTGGCCCATCCACCGCAAGGGTGGTACTTGGGCGGTTAGGACAAGCTCAGGCCCACACAGCTTGAAGACAAGCATCCCGACGAAAGTGATAATGAGGGATCAGCTCAAATACGCCACCACGGCACGTGAGGCAAAATCGCTTATCAAGAACGGCAAGATGCTCATCGACGGCGTTGTCAGGAAGGACGACAGGTTCCCTGTTGGACTGATGGACGTTGTTCATATCCCCGACTCTGGTGAGTACTTTAGAGTGCTCCCAGACCACGGCGGCAAGCTGAGGTTCCTCGCCATCACGGCAGAGGAAGGCAAGTTCAAGCTATGCAGGATCACAGGGAAGACCACCCTAAAGGCAGGCAAGACCCAGCTGAACCTCCACGATGGAAACAACTTGGTAATCAACACAGACGCTGACCCGTACAAGGTCAACGACGTTTTGAAGATCAAGGTACCTGAAAAGGAGATTATTGAATCCATCGAGTTCAAGGAGATGCAGCAGGTCATTATCACGGGCGGCCGAAGCCAGGGCGCACAGGGAGTCCTCATCGAACTCGGTCCTGAGCCAGGCTGGAAGAAGACCGCGACAATCAGGACAACTGATGGTAACGATTTCCGTACACTGTCAAAATACCTTTTCGTCGTAGGCTCAAACGAGCCCGTTATCACACTCAACGCAGGTGAGGAATAATGTCCGAGAATGTAATGAAGAAGATAAAGATCGGGAAAGTAGTCGTAAACATCAGCGTAGGCCAGAGCGGCCAGCCGCTGGCGAATGCGATGCAGATCCTGAAGGATATCACAGGACAGAACCCATCACAGCGTTTAGCAAAGATGACCATCAGGCAATGGGGAATCCGTAAGGGAGAGCCCATGGCGTGTGCGGTCACACTGCGAGGCGAGCGAGCAGACGCTTTCCTACAGAAGGCGTTCACCGCAGTAAGGCATAAAATAAACCCAAAGAGCTTTGACAAGAATGGCAACTTTGCATTCGGCATCCACGAGCACATCGATATCCCAGGTGTCAGGTACGATCCTGCAACTGGAATCATCGGCATGGATGTCATGGCAACAGTTGAGAGGCCAGGCTTTAGGGTACGCAGAAAGAAGAGAGGTCAGTCAAAGGTCGGAAGTTCACACCGTGTTACTCCAGACGAGTCACGTGAGTTCATCTCCGAGAAATTTGGCGTGACCATGGGGCTTGAATAAATTGAGCAACCAGATTCCACCCAAGGAAAGAAGCTACGGCAAAGGAAGCCGAGGATGCACCAGGTGTGGGACCCACGACGGTCTCATCAGGCGCTACGGCTTAAACCTGTGCAGGCAGTGTTTCCGAGAGGTAGCGGGGAAAATGGGATTCAAAAAGTATAGGTGATAAAATTGGACCCACTAGTAAACGCATTAAATACGATATTAGCCCACGAGGGTAGACGCAAGGGCGAGTGCATCATCACTCCATCGTCCGACATAGTCGGGCGCGTACTCCGGCTCATACAGTCCAAGGGATATGTAGGGGAGATCGAGTACATCGATGATGGTCGCCAGGGCAAGTTCCGAGTACAGCTATTCGGCAGGATCAACGATTGCAGGGCCGTCAGGCCACGCTACAAAACCCGTGTCTCCGAGTTGAAGAAATGGGAGAAACGGTTCCTGCCAAGCAGAAACATGGGATTTGTCATACTTAGCACCCCCAAGGGCTTAATGGACCATGTCCAAGCAAAGGAAGAGAACGTAGGCGGCGTAGTGATCGCCTACGTCTATTAGGTGTAAAAAAAGTGACTGTTCAGATAGTAGAGCAAACTGTTACGGTACCTGAGGGAGTAAACCTGACCCTAGATGGGCATAAGGTTGCAGTCACAGGAACCAATGGAGCGATAGAGTATGATTTCGGCCACGCCGGCCTGAATCTAGGCTATCAAGAATCCATCCTCCGAGTGTGGACCGAAAACCCGAGGAGGAAGCAGAAGGCCCTTGTCAAGACCATCGCGAGTCATGTTAATAACATGATAATCGGTGTGACTAAGGGATTCACATACAGACTAAAGATCGTGTTCATCCACTTCCCAATGACCATAAACGTTCAGAAGGAAAGAGTTATCATCAATAACTTCATCGGTGAGCGCGCTCCAAGAATTGCGAAGATCAGGGGCAACGTCAAGATCAGGCAGGACGGGGACGACATAATCGTAACCGGCGCCGACATCAACCACGTAGCCCAGACAGCAGCAAATATACAGGAGTCGACGAAGATCAAGAACAAGGACCTGAGAAAGTTCCTTGACGGCATCTACGTCTACCTGAAGGAGTGAGGCAAATGGAACAAAAAGAGAAGAAAAGACTACTCAAAATCCGAGCAAGGATCAGTAAGAAACGGCCACACTTCAAAAGGTTCGAGTCCTGGAGATTTGTGAGGCTTAAAGACATATGGAAGAAACCGAGAGGCATCGACAACAAGATGCGGACCGAGCTACAGGGATGGCCCAAATCCGTAAAGATCGGATACAGGGGACCTGCAGCTGTACGTGGACTCCACTCATCAGGAATGGAAGAGGTAATGGTCTGGAACGTCAAGGACGTTGCAAAAGTCGATCCCGAGACACAGGTCGCGAGGATAGGCGGAACCGTCGGCGGAAAGAAGAAAGAGACCATACTGGCTAAAGCCGAGGAGCTAAAGATC
>CAYLJH010000031.1:5753-14200 GCA_964383685.1 uncultured Candidatus Bathyarchaeia archaeon
TGTATGACAGTTGTGTCGTTTATTGTGAATCGTTCTCATTGCATGTTTCTGCAACACCTCAAATCGTTTAACTAAGTATGATAGTATTAATGCATCATACTGGCTAAAGCCGAGGAGCTAAAGATCAGAATCCTCAACCCAGGAGCCGTTGAGCCCGAGGACGACTTCGAGGACCTTGACGACGAAGAAGAGGAAGAAGACGAGTCCGAAGAGGAAGAATCTGAGGAAGAAGAGTCCGAGGAAAAAGAATCCAAGGATGAAGAGTCCGAGGAGGAAAAATCCAAGGATGAGGAAGAGGAGGACGACGATTAATGAACCTATCAAGTCAACGTAAAATCGCGTCAGCCGTCCTCGACTGCGGCGTCCACCGCGTCTGGATAGACCCGGACAGATGCGACGAGGTCAGCATGGCCATCACCAGGGCCGAGATCCGTTCACTGATAAAATCCAAGGCCATCAAGGCGCTGCGCAAGAACAGCCCAAGCAAGGGCAGGGCGCGGGTGCTGGCAAAGAAAAAGAGAAAGGGCAGGCGTATCGGACCCGGAAGCAGGAAGGGAAAGAAATACTCAGTGGTCAGCAGAAAAACCCGCTGGATGAACCGCATCAGGGCCCAGAGGAAGCAGCTGGTCAAGCTCAGGGAGAACAGGACCATCAGCGTCTCAACATACCGCAACCTTTACAGGAAGGCAAAGGGCGGGACGTTCAGGAGCGTGGCTGAGCTCAAGCGTTATATCAACGACAATAACCTAAGGAGGCGTACCTTTGGGTAAAGGACCAAGATACAGAACACCATACCGTAGGCGTAGGCAGAAGAAAACCGATTACGCGGCGAGGAGAGTCCTTGCCACATCGGAGCACCCACGCCTCGTTGTACGTATCAGCAACAAAACAATACAGGTACAACTAACAAGATCCGAGATAGTGGGCGACTTTGTCCTTGTCAAGGCTTCCAGTCACGAGCTTAAGGAAAAGCACGGCTGGATCGCCAGCGGCAAGAACATGCCGGCCGCATATCTCATAGGATACCTCGCAGGCAAGAAGGCCAAGGAGGCCGGATACACGTACGCGAACCTGGACGTAGGGTTGAAGAGGGTTACATCGGGTAGCAAGCTCTTCGCCGTGGTTCAGGGGGCAAACGATGCCGGTTTCGAGGTACCATTCGACAGCGATATCGCGCCGTCACCTGAGGCCATCAGCGGCCAGGTGATCGCCGAGTACGCTAAGAACATAGAAGACCCCTTCGAGTACGAGAGAAGGTTCTCCGTCTACCTCCGTCGTGGACTAAGACCTGAGGCACTTCCAAGCCACTTCGAAGAGGTCAAGAAACGCATCGAGGAAAACAACGATGAGTAACAGAAGGCGGGAAGACCCCCTCGCGGGCTGGGTTCCAAAGACGGAGCTCGGTAAACTCGTGCTGGATGGACAGATATCCAGCATCTTCGAGATCTTCGAGGAGGGATTAAAGATAAAAGAAGTCCAGATAGTGGACGCTCTTGTCCCAGATTTGAAGGATGATGTCATCAACATCAACCTTGTTCAGAAACAGACAGACGCAGGTGAGTCCAGCAGGTTCACCGCCCTTGTGGCGGTGGGCAACAGCAACGGCCTTATCGGCGTTGGCCTCGGCAAGGCAAAGCGTGTCAGGAATGCCATCGAGAAGGGCATCAGGCTGGCAAAGCTGAGCTTGTACCCCGTGCGCCGAGGATGTGGTAGCTGGGAGTGCGACTGCGGCGAGGGCCACACCCTGCCTTTCAAGGTTAGGGGTAAGGCCGGAAGCGTAGTCGTCACACTGCTGCCAGGTCCCCAGGGACTTGGACTAGTTGCGGGAGATACCGCAAAGCAGGTGCTGAAACTGGCCGGGATCAAGGACTGCTGGAGCAAATCCATGGGCAAGACTACAACTACTAACAGCTTCGCGTTCGCGACGTTCGAGGCTCTAAAGGCAACACAGGCGATGATGACGCCTAATGACTGGGTGTAAATCGATGGATAAGAAATGTCTACTAGTTATCAGGATCAGGGGCACCATCAACGTATCCCAGAGGGAGAGGGACACCATGAGGTTCCTGAGAGTCGATAGGAACAACTATGCTTCCCTCATCGATGACAGGGCCGATTTCAAGGGCATGCTCCAGAAGGCCAAGGACTGGATCACATGGGGCGAGCCTGATGTCGAGACCGTCATCAAGATGCTTACAAAGCGTGGAAGGCTCCCAGGCGACGAGAGGCTCACAGAGGAGCACGTCAAGGGGTTCGGCTACGAGAGCATCGAGGACCTTGCCACCAAGATAGTCAACTGTGAGGTCGGTATGCACCAGATAGAGGGGCTAAAGCCTTTCTTTAGGATGCACCCACCCAGGAAGGGATTCCGGAAATCCGTAAAGCGCCCGTACATGAGTAAGGGCGAGCTGGGTTACAGGGGCGAGGCCATCAACAAGCTAGCTAGGAGGATGTGCTAAAATGCCACACAAACTACGTAAAGTTCGAAAACAGCGCGGTTCACGTTACATGGGCTGGGGCCAAGTCGGCCAGCACAGAAAGTCCGGTATGCGTGGCGGTAAAGGCAGAGCAGGCGGAAGGAAGCACTTCTGGATTCGTACGGTAAAGTACGAGCCGGAGCGTTACCTCAAGAAAGGGTTCCTGCCTCCATCAGCAAAGGTTCCAAAGGTCAAGACAATCAACGTCGGTGAGCTGACGGAGCTGGCGATGAATGCGCTGACTGATTACGGCATCAAGGGTGGTAACGAGCTGGACTTGACCTCAATGGGTATCGGTAAGGTACTCGGTAGGGGAAAAATACAGGTCCCTCTGAACATCAAGGTTGCACAGATCACGTCATCCGCGCAGGAAAAGATTGAAGAAGCCGGCGGCAGCATCTTAGAGCCATAGGGGACTTGTAATGCGCTTCCTTGATCTTTTCAAACCAATATCTCGTTTTATCCCTGAGGTGGAGCCACCTCAGAAGAAAGTACCTTTCAATACACGGCTTCTTTGGACAGCCGGCGCGCTTATCGTTTACCTGATCATGAGCGAGGTGCCGCTTTACGGTATCCCTCAAGGCACGGGCAACGATCCGTTTGCGGCGATGAGGATTATCTTCGCGTCCAGCCGTGGTACACTAATGGAACTGGGAATAGGGCCAATCGTTACGGCGGGTCTTATCATCCAGCTACTATCTGGTTCTGAGCTGATCTCGTTCGATAGGTCAAGCGCAGAGGATAGAGGGCTGTTCACGACTGCACAGAAGGTGTTCAGCTTCGTGATGATTATCCTGCAGGCTTCACTGTATATCCTGGGAGGCACTTACGGGGACATTAGCTCGTATGTGTCCATGCTGATATTCGTTCAGCTTCTGGCCGCAGGTTTTGTGCTTATGATGATGGACGAACTCATCCAGAAGGGATGGGGCATTGGAAGCGGGATCAGCCTATTCATCGTTGCCGGTATCACCCAGAACATCTGGTGGATGAGCTTCAGCTATATCACCATGACTGATGGCAGGGCATTCGGAGCGATCATTGCAATGGTGCAGGGAATCTTCCAAGGGATTCCAGTTCAGGAATGGTTCTACCGTATCGGGTTCCCCGATATGCTAGGATTCTTTATGACCATCGTGGTGTTCGCGTTCGTAGTCTACGTTGAGGGGATGCGCGTCGAGATACCCATCACCCACGGCAGCTACAGGGGCTACAGGAGCAAGATGCCAATCAAGCTACTGTACGTCAGCAACATCCCGGTTATCCTGTCATACGCAATGTTCGCAAACTTCCAGATGATAGGGCAGTTCGTGTGGACAAGATGGAACCAGGACAATAGCAACTTCTTCCTGAACATGTTCGGGATGTACAACCAGACCACACAGGGTGCCAATCCCATAGGTGGTCTGAGTTACTATGTCACGAGCCCAGGGAGTCTAAGCGGAGTCGCAGCTGACCCATTGAAGGCAATTATCTACCTCTTTATCGTCGTCGGTTTCTGTCTCATCTTCAGCCTTACATGGCTTGAGATCGGTGGACTCGGAGCCGACCAGATGGCTGACCAGCTACTCCAGTCGGGGATGCAGGTCGCCGGGTTCAGGCGTAGCAAGAAGCCATTGGAGAAGCTATTGAACAGGTACATCCCCACTATCACCGTGATAGGTGGTATGATCATCGGAGCACTTGCTGCTTTCAGCGAGTTCTTCGGGGTCTTCGGTTCGGGGATGGGAGCACTGCTGGCCGTTAGCATACTGTACCAGTACTATCAGACGATGGTGCAGGAACAGGTTGAGGATCTTTATCCGTTCCTCAGAGGCGCTTTCGGCTAAGCCAACACTTTTCTCCTACAACCTATTTTATCCATTTCATGACCACCAGACTATACGATGAAGACCATTACCTTGCCGAGTTTGATGCCAAGGTATCTGAGATCGATGGATTGAACGTTGTCCTGGATCAAACGGCCTTCTATGCAAAGGCGGGTGGTCAGGCAGGGGACAGGGGTACAATCAACGGGGAGGAAGTCGTTGATACATTACTCGTTGACGGGAAACTTGTTCACGTAATGGCAGAGGAGCCCGGTTTCAACGTCGATGATAGCGTTCATGGCGCGATTGACTGGGGTCGAAGGTACCGCATCATGAAGATACACAGCACGAGCCACATCATGGAGCATTTCTTTTACAAGAACTTTGGAGTGCTGGAGCGCATCGGGTCAAACGTGGACGACAAGAAGGATCGCTCCGATTACAGGGCAGATGGCCGTCTTGACCCGGAGAAACTCAAAAAGACAGAGGACGAGATCAATGCATTCCTCTCTGAGGGTCATGAGATCACTATCGATGTTGCCGAGGACTGCTTGAGGACATGGAGATGCGGCCCAATCGAGGGTCACTGTGGCGGGACCCATGTCAGGAACACCTCAGAGATAGGTTTGATAAAGCTCAAGAGAAAAAACCCTGGACGCGGTAAGGAACGGGTAGAAACCAGCCTCGCAGGGTAACCTTTTATTCAGAGGGAAGCCCATATCGGACTCATGTTCCAGCCACCACGCGGTACACGGGACTATCTCCCCGCTGACCAGCAGAAAAAGAACTGGGTAATCGACCAGGTACGAGAGGTCTACGAGGCTTACGGCTTCGAGCCACTGGGTACGCCTGCGTTTGAGAACCTGGAAATGCTGATGATCAAGAGCGGGGAAGACATCATTAACCAGATCTACAATTTCAAGGATAAATCCGACAGGGCGCTTGCATTAAGGTTCGAGCATACGGCGAGCACCGTCAGGGTGGTGGCGACACATAGTAACCTGGTTAAGCCATTCAAACGCTACACAATCGGCCCTGTCTGGAGGTACGAGAGGCCAACAGAGAAGCGGTTCAGGGAGTTCTGGCAGGCAGACGTTGATATCTTCGGCGTCAAGGGAAGCATCGCCGACGCTGAGGTGCTATCCGCCGCAGTGGACGCGTTGAGCAGGCTGGGTTTCGAGGGATTTACAATCAACCTCAACGACCGGAGGATACTCAAGAGCATAATCCAGCTATCAGGCATACCCGAGGAAAAGAGCCTCGACGCCTTCAGAGCGGTTGACAAGCTCGGCAAAATAGGCAGAGACGGGGTAATCGAGGAACTCAAGGGCATCGCTCCGTACGATGAGGCGAGCATTAAGCTCCTTGACTTGATCGGAATCAACGGGGACCCGGATGAGGTGCTCGGCAAGGCCAAGATGATGCTCCAGGACAATGAGGACGGAATCATTGGTATCACAGCACTTGAAGAGCTGTACAAGTACGCCGAGGCTTTCGGTTTCGCCCAGTATATCAGGATCGATCTCAGCCTAGCAAGGGGTCTTGACTACTACACGGGACCTGTTTTCGAGGTCATTGCCAAGGGCTTCGAGGACTATGGCAGCATAGCGGGGGGCGGAAGGTACGATGAGATCATCGAGCTGTACGGTGGGCCACCCACATACGCTACAGGAGTCAGTTTCGGTGTTGACAGGCTTACACCAATCCTTGAGGAGAAGGGTGCTTTCGCTGATATGACCCTGGGTGCGAAGGTCTACATCGCCCCCGTGAACAAGAAGGTCATCTTTGAGGCCGTCAAGATCGCCCAGACGTTACGAGCCGAGAACATATCCACCCTCGTGGACATGATGGGCAGGAAGCTGGGGAAGCAGTTCGAGTACGCGGACAAGAAGAACATACCCAAGGTCGTCATCGTGGGTGAACGCGAGCTTGCCGAGGGATCAGCAATGGTCAGGGATATGAAGACAGGTGAGCAGGAAAAGGTCAAGCTTGACGATCTTGTCTCATTCCTTCAATAACTCGGTCTCTCTGACGCTGTAGAACACTATCTCCCCTCTTCTATCAACGACAGCAACCTTCATCTCGTATCCATCATTCTCAGTGTTCTTCAGCTCCTCGATGAACTCGGTGAGGCTCTGGGGTTTTCCCTCGGAGAAGATGTGGATCACATAGCTTGGAGGTGTCTTCCTGAATGTGCCCCTCTCGTAGATGAGGAACCTGTCCTTCTCGATCTTGATGATAAAACCCCTTGTTCGCAGGTCCTTGAAGACGATGAAGTTTGTCCACAGGTTATTGGTCTCGGCTGATAACGTGTGAAGCAGCTCGGTAAAGCCCAGCTTCTTGTTTGTGTCCTCATCAATAACGACGATCTTGTTCCTGTAAACAGTGAAAAGGATCTCGGCTGGATGCATGTAATGCTCATGGTTCATCCTGTACCCGTAGCCGTCCTGATACAGGCTGTCCGCGTCACTCTGTGATGGCACGATGATCTTGCCTTGGGTCAGGACCGCTGTAATCTGGTAATGCATCCATGAAGATTCTGGGCACGTGTCCAATAACCCTGCCGATGTGACCAATAGAGATAATGGCGCATCAGACAGCTAGGTATCAGGTTGACCAAACGAGCACTTGTCATCACAGAAAAGCCCTCCTCGGCCAGGAGGATAGCCGCTGCACTGGATGAGAACGGCAAGCCGAACAGGGGCAGGTACGGGAAGGTCTCGTTCTATATCTCATACAGGGACGGGATGGAGCTTGTTGTTGTTAGCGCGGTGGGGCACCTATACACCATCGTCCAGAAGAGAGGAGGTTGGACGTACCCGGTATACGATATCAAGTGGGTTCCAAGCCACAGGGCCGACAAGAGGTCATCCTACACGAAGCAATACCTAGACGCCATAATCAACCTATCAAACAATATTGACGAGTATGTAAGCGCCTGCGATTATGACCAGGAGGGTAGCCTAATCGCGTTCAACATCATCAAATACGGGCTGGGTGAGGCCGCCCTAGGCAAATCAAAGAGGATGCTCTTCAACACCCTCACCGAGGACGAGCTGGTCAAGTCATGGGAGAACCGACAGACACTTGACTACCCCGTGATAGCCGCGGGAAAGGTCAGGCACGAGGCCGACTGGCTGTACGGGATAAACCTGAGCAGGGCGTTGACCCTCACCGCTAAGAAGAGGATTGACACCAAGAAGACGCTGAGCGTCGGGCGCGTACAAGGGCCAACCCTCCGGTTCGTGTACGACCTTGAGTCCAGGATCAACAGTTTCGTCCCCATACCCTACTGGAAGGTATCCGCCGAGACCATAATTGATGAAATTACCTACCCCTTGGAGTACGAAAAACCTCGCCTGGAGCGCGAGGTTCACGCGAAAACCGTTGCCGAGGATTGCAGGGGAAAAGAAGGGACAATCAAGGGCATCGAGGGAAAGGAGGAAAAGACACAGCCGCCTGCGCCTTTCAACCTTGGTGATCTCCAGCAGGAGGCTTACAGGGTCTTCAAGTACAACCCATCCGCAACCCTGAAGATAGCCGAGAAGCTGTACCTCTCAGCCCTCATCAGCTACCCCCGGACCAGCAGCCAGAGGATACCCCCGACGATAGATGTCAGGGAGATACTGGGCAAGCTGGGTGAGAACATAAGGTACGAGGGAGATGTCTCGACGTTGACCGCCCAGAAGCGGTTCAAACCCAGGCAGGGAAAGAAGGACGACCCGGCCCACCCCGCCATCCACCCCACCGGGAACAAGCCTGGGCGGTTAAAACCAGAGGCGCTCAACGTCTACGACCTGATAGTCAGGAGGTTCCTCGCGTCGCTGGGAAAGCCATCACTCAGGTCCAGGAGCACCGTTGATCTCGATGTGAACGGGCACACGTTCTACCTCAAGGGAGACCACACCATAGAGCCAGGGTGGACCATGTTCTACTGGCCCTACTTCAAGTCAAAGGACACGCCGCTCCCCGAGGTCACCGTTGGCATGGTGCTGCCAATCACAAAGCTATCCACCAGGAGGCAGTACACCAAGCCACCGGCGCGGTTCACCGCCTCGTCCCTGGTGCGGAAGATGGAGGACGAGGGCATAGGCACAAAGGCCACCAGGAGCAACATCATCGACACCCTCCGCAGGCGGGGCTACATCAGGGGCCAGAAGGT